>JAAEZN010000012.1 GCA_018222835.1 Algicola sp.
GCATTGTCCTTGGTATAGCTAACACCAACATTGATGATGAACAGGCCATCCAAGGTCACATTGTCCGAAGTTACCCTGAAAATTTCCCCTTTTTTTTCGCCATCCACAACAGGATAATCAATTCCTTTGATGACCAAAGGTTTGTCAACCAAAATTTCAAACTCCTTATAGGTGCCCTTTTCAATCAAAAGGGTATCGTAAGCATTGGCAATTTGAATGGTTTTTTTGATGGAGCTATGCTCACACGTTGGGCAGACCGTCCAACTTTTGGCCCAGACCATTGGTCCAAAAATAAGTAGAACCAACCCGAATAAATAGTTGTGAAGTGGATTTTTGAATGTCATAATACCTTCTAAATAAATGTATTTGGGCCTTCTCCATCTAGAGTTGCTGCCCGGGTCTTACCTAATGATCAAAAACTTGGCATCTTCGTTGGCAACCAACCAATGTTCTGCTTCTTTGGAAAAACTAAAGTGTTGTTGTGCAGTTAAGTTAACAGTTTGATTTTGTATGTGAAAACTGATGTCGCCTTCCAACATGATCAAGTGAGCATCCTTGGGTGAGGTATGCTTTGGAAACACAGCATTTTTTGCCAAGCTGATGCTCAAGATTTCCAAGGATGTATTTTTGACCAGTTGTTCTATTTGAAGGTCATCAAAAGGTTGCTGGGCAATGGTATTGTCAATATCGATCATATACATAGATCTGGATTTTTGGTTAGTCTTGGTATTGTTTTTTCAATGCGGCCCAGGTAAGCAGCTCCCCTCCATTGGCATCTAAGGTGTTCTTGGCTGCCTGTTCCTCGGAAAATGCACTTAAAAATGCACCCATTGGGCTCGGAATATTTTCGCTGATCAAGTATGTGGCCTTAGTGGCATCCGTTAGTTCTCCCGGTTGATCAAAATCATTGGCCAAGAACAGGGCGACTTCACTTTCGTCGAACTCCTTTAATTGGTTCATCATACATTCCACAGCATCAAAATTGTACACTTTTCCTTTTTTGGTCACTATTTGCGCGGCATGTTGTTTATCCACAATGGTCATACTACAATAATGACAGCCCACATGACCATAGTCTATAGGTTTTGGGCCAATGGAGCAACCTACAATACCGCCAAGAAGTACCAAAAGGATGAGAATAGAAGGTTTCATATTAGGGTTTTTATTGATTTTTAGTTTTTTTCCATCCAAAATAACCAGCGGCCAAGGTAAGCATCATACCTAGGAACATGAGCCAGGCACCAGTGGATGGCATGGATGTCACATCAAAATTGAGCATCTTCACATGTCCCAATAATGGTGGTTTATAGGTCATTGGGGTTCCATCGGGGTTGGTCAATTTCATAATGGCATTAGGGTCTAAGTTGGTGCCATAGTCTATCATCCATTCATTAAAATCATACATGCCCAATATCCCGAGAATGGACATCAATATAAACCAGCCAAAGAACCATTTGTAGCTTACTTTATTGAGATAGCCAAGAATACCGATCAGAACCCCAAGAGCCACCATGATTCCTATGATCATAGGGAATGTGCCAAACTCCCACATATCCTCAGGTTTGGGCAGTGTTTGCATGCCTATGTAGTGGTTGAGGCCATCTATGTTCTGGATATCGAATTCGTTGACACCCCGTAGTCCACTAATATGGATGTTCAGTCCTAGTGGGTCTGGATATTGAGGGGCTCCCAACATAATGCTCCATAAGGGGAAGATGTATAATCCCAATAAGAACAATGGGCCAAGAATCATTAAAATACTAGCCTTTTTCATTTTTTTAAAATTTATAGATTACAAACTGAGTGTGGTTTTTGAAGGTGGTTGATGTTCAATTTGTAAAAAAAGCGGGCAGGTCATGGACACAGCCCGCTTTGTTCATTGGTGAATCAATCCGAATTATTCACCAAGAGACCATTTCAATTCTATATTGGAATTGGCAGGGGAAACCCTAACATATCCTTGCATTTCTTGGTGCAAAGCAGAACAGAAATCGGTACAATAGAACGGCCATACCCCAACTTGTTTGGGTTCCCAGACCGATGTTTTGGTCTGTCCGGGCATGATCAGAAGCTCGGAGGTGTTCTGTCCCAAGATGGCAAAACCGTGAGGTACGTCAAAATCTTGCTCATGGTTAGTGATGTGGAAATACACTTTGTCCCCCACTTTGACCCCTTCGATATTGTCTGGAGTAAAGTGGCTTCGGATGGTGGACATATATATATGTACCTCGTTGCCTTCGCGTACCACTTTGGAGCCAGTAGGCGATGTTACGGCATATGGGTGTTTGTTCTCATCCAGTCGATAGATTTTCTTTGATTTTGGCGCTAACAGTTCAGCTGGGCATCCTGCGGCATAGTGAGGCTCACCGTGCGTTGGGAAATCATAGATCAGCTCCATTTTCTCTCCAGAGATATCGTAGATTTGCGCGGAGTGCTCCATTTCGGGTCCAGTGGGCAAATAACGGTCTTTGGTAATTTTGTTCATGGCCACTACATATTTGCCGAAGGGCTTTCTGGAGTTACCTCCTGGAATCATTAAGTGTCCAACAGAGTAGTAGGTGGGTTTTCTATCGATGACCTCCCAAGTACCCAATTTCCATTTTACCACTTCAGAAGAGATAAAGAAAGTGGTGTAGGCGTTTCCTTTACCGTCAAACTCGGTATGAAGGGGGCCAAGGCCTCCACTTTTTACCTGTCCAGCCAATATATCTTCAAACTTGAGAATAGGAATGCCATAGGCTTCACCGTCGAATTTCTCACCTTCGATCGCTGCGATCATCTTGTCAAAAGAGTGTATGGTCAAGTCTGCGGACAGTTTACCGTTTCCAATAATGTATTGTCCAGTTGGATCTACGTCACAACCGTGCGGTGATTTTGGAGTTGGCAAGAAGAATACAGCACCGGGAACCTTTAAGGGGTCAACGGTCAACACCTCTTTTTTCATTGTAGTTGTTGCCATATGGGTACTTTCATCATAAACATTATGGGCGTAATTGGCAGGCATTTTGGTGCCTCCTCCATTGTTTACGTATTCTTCGATTTTCTTCCAGTTGACAGCGGCAATAAAATCCTTGTCGTTTTGGGATGAATTCACCTCTTGAAGTGTGTGAGCTTCTTCTGTGTTATAGGTGGTAAAGAAGAACCATCCGTGTGATTTTCCACGACCTGGGTGCGAAAGGTCATAGTTAAACCCGGGCATCAACAATTGAAACTTGAGATCCATATGACCGTTTTCTGGATCTACGCTTATAAAGGATAGAGATCCCTTGAAATTACTTTTGTACTCGTTGATCGGCATATCCCTTTGCGGAATTGGAACTGAGAAACGTGTTCCTGCCACCACATATTCGGTATTCTCGGTAATAAAAGAAGAACTGTGGTTTCCTGCACTATTGGGCACTTCAATAATTTCCTCTGTTTCAAAAGTGCTCAGACTGATACGGGCAATACGTGGGGTGTTGTTACCATTGATGAATATCCAACGTCCATCCAACTCTCCATTGGTCTGCGAAATATCAGGGTGGTGGGCATCATCCCAAGGCACAAATCCATGTGATGTTGTAAGCATGGGCTTGGTTTCTTCAGAATATCCGTATCCAGAGGTTGGGAATTGGGAGAATACAGGAATCTCCTTGAACATCCTGCCCGATGGTAAACCGTAAACGGTTAGGTTACCGCTGTATCCACCGGAAAGAAAAGCGTAAAATTCATCTTGCTCTCCCGGAGCGACATATACTTTTTCGGCAGCGCTCGACGAAAGGGCTCCATTGGAACTTTGATTCTGCTGACCACAGGAAACCAGCATAAGAGCCGCTCCAATTGTGATAGTTAAATAATTATGTATTTTCATTGTGTTAGGGTTTATTTTATAGGTTTTAGTTGAATTATTGGCTAGGGGGGAGGATTACCTTGTCCACCACATGGACAATTCCATTTCCTGCCGGTACGCTACCAATTATTTTGGCGCCACCGATGAAAACATCATCCCCTTTTACCTCTACAGGTACATTTTGATTGTTGGCTTGTCCCAGTTTTTTGAACTTTTTCAAGAAATCCTTGGAGTAGTTGCCCGGGGTTACGTGGTATTTTAGAATATTGGCCAGTGCATCCTTGCTCTCTGGTTTCAACAAATCTTCCACTGTGCCTTCGGGCAATGCATCAAAAGCGGCGTTGGTTGGGGCAAATACCATTAAAGGGCCGGCATTTACCAGGGCATTCTCAAGCTCTGCTGCCTGTACCGCTGCGACCAATGTGCTATGGTCTTTCGAACCTATTGCAATTTGCAATACATTGGGTGTTGATCCATCGTCTTCAATAAAGGCTTGTCCTTTATTGCTTTCTACAGCGATCGTGGATTCTTCCGGGTCGGAAGCTGTCGCCGTATTTTGAGACTTTTCCTTACATCCCATGCTTAAAGCCAGTAGTAAGGAGAATCCCAGGGTGGTGAGTTTAATGGTTGATCTCATATAGCTTTAATTTAAAGTTCTAAAGTATTCGAGGATAGCCCGTGCTTGCTCTTCGGTCAAGCCTTGATTGGACATTGGAGAACCGTTGAACTCTTGTAAAAGTTCTCTGGCCAATGGGTCTTGTTGAACCATTTCCTGAGGGTTCAAGATCATGTTCATGATCCATTCCGGAGTTCTTCTTTCCAGTATTCCATTAGGTGCGGGGCCAATGAATTTTTTGCCAACCCTATGGCATGCCAAGCACATCTGGTCATAGACTTCCTTTCCTTTTGCAGCCATGGCTTGATCAATTTCCGCCGGTAGATCTACCGAGGTAACCGGTCCAACCCCTTTGGTGCTCATATCTACTCGTTCAGAAGCCTTTACTTTGTTGGTTGTGCTCGTTTCTACAGGCTTCTCCGTGGTAGCCTTTTTTCTTTGCACACTAAATCCTTCTTCTTTTTGTTCTTTTTCCTTACCACCGCAGCTAACTACAGCTAAGGCGAAGAGTAGGGCCATTCCTTTCAGTAAATTATTCATGTAATGATTTTTTTAAAATTTGCCTCAAATGTAAATATGCATTTCTATGAAAAACATGATTTAAATCATAAAAAGGATATTAATATCTTTTAATCTCCTAATTAAAGCGCACTCTATTCCTGATTTTCGAACCTAATTTGAAGAAGAGTGCTAAATGTCAGAAAATGAGGTTTTAGCAATTTTATTGATAGTGTGGTTGATGAGTTTGCTCGTATGTTTATGGTCGTCCACCTATAGCAAACCATCTTGCCAATATGACTATTTGTAAATGATGGAGATGAGCAATGAGAGAACTCATTTAGGTAAAATATTGGCTGTAACGTTGATCAAAAGAATAAACCATCACAATACGAGCCACTTCTCTCCAAAAGGGAGGATACATTTTAAAAGGTGAATTGTTTTGGGTTTAGGAGGAGCTTCATTCAGTTGAGGTATGTGAAAATTGTTTTTAAATGGGTTGCCTGCTCATGTAAATCATTCAAGGTATTCTTCCTTAATATATGGGTGTGCAACGGTTCTTTTTGAAGGGAAACCGGTTCGGGCACCAAGTGTTTCCACATTTTAGCGTGTGGTCAGCCACCATATTGTTAAAGGTGGTGTTCACGGCACCAACAGCTATACGGGCAATCAAGAAAGAAGATCCACAAGGCCTGTTTATGAAGGAGCTCCGATATTTTCCTCGCTACTGAACGATGTGGTGTTTCCACCCTAAAATGGGCGGAAGAGAAACTTAAAGTGCCCGTAATGCGGCTATTTTAACAGAAATTCAGAGCTTTTCGAAGAACAGATGGTCGGTTCCTTTGAGCAAAAGGTGAAACGATCAAACTAGGTGTCCCCCTCTAGTTTTTGTTTACTCTGTACGTTACACCTCTGTTGGTGATTACTCTTCCTGTTTTCATCGTCAGGAGGGCTTCATCAGAAATAAGCGGGGTACAGCTTCCACTGCTGTTCGAAACAAGTACACGGTAAATAAATCCGTTGTAGTTCGCATCCGGAGTGTTTAAAATAAGGTTGGCAGTTTGCGTTCCTGTGTATTCGGAACCATCGACTATGGTGCTAAAGTTGCTGCCTCCATCCGTGCTCACTTCCCACTGATAGGTGTCCACGTTTGTTGCTGCCACGGTAAAACCTCCACTATTGCCCACTACCACGGTTTGATCTGTTGGTTGTGTGGATACGGTGAACGGAGTTACCGTTATGGTTTGTTGCACATCAATACTGTTTCCGGCATCATCGGTGACTCTATAGGTACGGGTAATGGTTTCGGGATTGTTGCCTCCATCACTAACATCACTTATAAAAGTCACTGTCGGATTTGAGGTGCAATTGTCGGCCTCATCAGAAATAACGGTAATATCCGCTGCTGGAATATCATCGCTACAGTAAACGGAGATAGGAGATGGTGCACTCGCGGTTGGGGCAATTGTATCTACCGTAATAGAAGTGGTAGCCGCAATATTTGGATAAGAAGGGTCTCCTGCCATACCGCCATATTCCACCAAATACCCTTTAGGTTGATAACTTCCGCTTGATGCCCCTGTATTGGAAAGGTCGTTCCAAGAACCATCCAGTCCAACTCCCGGAGCAGTGATATGGGCATAATCCTCGTCTCCAGATTGATTGGGTTCCCCGGTATTCCAAAATTCATACCCAAAAGCTGTTCCTCCAGAGGTCCCTCTCCAAAAAAGAGTTCCAGCTTCTGGACCGGTAACCCAATACCAATCACCTTCGGTGGTGGCATCGCTGGCACCTATCCAACCGGCCCCGGGTGCTTGAGCTCCCAATAAATCGGATTCGTCCTGTACCGTAATGGTGGCCAAATAGCCTTGTAGGCCATAAAATGTCCGTAAGGCAGCGGCGTCCCTAGCTGCTGTCCACGTAATGCCCAAAGAGGGGACGTACTCGTAGTAATGGCCTGTGGACTCCAAATAGTTGGCTTCGTTCAATACAATGGAAAAAGTACGGGTGTCCCCAGAAGTTACCGTAGCCGTGGTCTGAAATTCAACGGCCGATATCGCCGCTTCAAATTCGGCCAAGGTAGCAGGTCCGTTCAACAATAGTCTTCCTTCGGAAGTATCCCAACTTGCAGTGATGTTGGGATGTGTGCCGGTAAGGTTCAAGATATCGCCCGAAACATCGTAATTGGAGGTTATTTGAATATAAACAGCATCGACTGTATTGCTATCAGGGTCTGTAATGCTAATGGATTCCACTACCGGGATAGTGCTTCCGGGGCAATATAACTGGTCTCCTGTTGCGGTTATGCTCGGTGGATCGTCTGCGTCCAAAGTGTCATCCCTAAAATCTAGATCGCCGCCGGATCCCAGGTCTCCATCGGAATCGGGTAATATCAAGGAGCCTCCAATGGCATTCGTAGGGTCGTCAATATCACCTCCCGGGTCGCTATAGTCAGTTGATGTGTCGATTGAGTTGTCCAGGCCATCATTGTCGTTATCCGAGCCTGATAAGGTGAGGGAAGCCTCGGTCGTGTCATTGATGCCATCATTATCGCTATCGGTATCCAAAAAATCGGGAGTACCATCACCGTCCGTATCAATTGCGGATATACCAGTGCTTTCATACGCATCATCAAGACCATTGTTGTTGGCATCATTGCCCGACGGAGCTATATAACCTGACGATGTTTGGGCTTCAACATTATCTGGAATGCCATCGCCATCGCTATCCAGATCTTGGTAGTTGGGAATACCATCTCCATCGGTATCAACTGTGGTACAATCTACAGTGCCTGGATAACTTGCGCCATGGACTCTAGCGCCAGCGTTCCATGCTTCGATTCGGATGTATTGCAAACTACTTCCAGAGACCGTAAATGTTACTTCCCGTATAGACCCAGGGGTTATGCCGTTTACATCAGTTATCCAGCTATTAGCGGTTCCTGATGAATTGGTACGTTGTATTTGAATTCCGGTACTGGATACTGCAGGATCTGCTCCAACAAAAATACTGACATCAGTTCCAATTGGAATTGCCACTGGAAATTGGAGCAATAATCTGGAGCTAGAACCTGGATATGTTGTGGGGTTGGCCGCATAGGCTGTCCCGGGACTACCTTCTGCATTGGTAGGATTGCTGAAATGCCTGAGGTTTGTTGCGGTCTGCACAAAATTTCCAGTGATTCCACCACATTCATCAACATCCAGGATGCCATCATTGTCATCATCAATATCGGTAGCATCGTCAATACCATCACCATCTAGGTCGGCACTGCCCACGCTGCAAGTAGAGTAAAGTTTGGAAAAAGGAATATTCTGTTTAGAAATAGAGGGGCCTTGGTAGGCAACCGATAAGTTTTCCCCTCCGCTATTTTCAAAGAAGAGTACCTGGATATCGTGCAAACCTGCTGTTAGTGTAATGTTTCCCGATCGCTCTTGAGAGCCGTGCGTACCATCGTTATCGACTACTTCGGTTCCATCTATATATAATTTGGAGCCATCGTCCGATGTGGTGTAAAAAGTATAAGAGCCTGGAGTGTCTATTTGGATATAGCCTGTATATCGAATACTAAAATTATTGGCATCACCCGGGTCTTCTTGATTTTGTAGGCTATCCACATTAAAACTGCTATAAGTGCCAGATCCTATATATCCTGTTGTTGGGATATTATCAACAGTACTGCCGGAGGGTGAACTATCATAGAATTCAAAATCAACTTCGCCATTGCAGAGCCCGGACCTTGCTTGAACGATTACATTGTCGATAAAATATTGTTGGTCGCTATCATCGTTTTCCATTCTAACCCTGATTTGTAGGGTGGTATTGCCTGTTGTGGACAAGTTGACCGTGTAGGAAGGGGCCAAAGGATCTGATTCCGTTCCCGAAACGTTTACAAATTGTTGCCAAGATCCTCCGTCTATGCGATATTCCCCAATAAAATAATTGTCATCCTCCATCTCATCTTCGTCATCCACATAAGTGTCCATGCTAAAGCTTACAAAATCGTAACCACTTATATTGATGGCGTTTACCAGCCATATTCCTTGATTGTCCAAGTTTCTTCCTCGAAGCGCAGAGTTTCTTGTGGATAATCTATCTCCAAGGTTTGTGTTCCAATCTGTGCCTAAAGGGCCTGTAGCCGTTCCCGATCGCGTATTGTTGGAGTAGCTATTAAAGTTTTCACTCCAAATAGTGGTTTGTGAAAACGAAAAGAAGGTTCCTAATAGGAAAAACGCCAATAATAGCATCCATCCAATTGGGAAATGGTTCAATTTCTTTTTGGAGACTGAGGTTGTGCCCATGTAGATATTAGATATGGAGCAAAATTATCTGGTTATGGTTAGGCGCAAAATATTTGTTGTGAAAGGTGATAAAAGGAATGTCAATCCCATAAATATGTAAACAATGTTGAATTTTGAAGTCACCTTCCCAAAAAACGAAAGAGTTGTACAAAATTGAAACTGTACACTCGTTAAATGAATTAAGAAATGGTAATTCGTTGAAAAATAGATGGACAACTTCTTTTTTTGTTTGCGGCGAGGTTGCACAAGCGATATAATTTGTTGTATATTTGCAAAACTGAACGGATATAAAAGTATTCATGAGGGGACCTTGAGTCCCCTCTTTTATTACTCATTTCTTATGTTGAAGGATAAAGTAGAATCGTTGTTGAACCAAGCATTGGAGGAACATCAGTCTCTGTTCTTGGTTGATTTTACCGTAGGGGGAGATAATGGGATCAAGGTTGTTTTGGATGGTGATAATGGAGTTAGCCTGCAGGATTGTATGAATGTGAGCAGGGCCATAGAGCACAACCTAGACCGGGAAGAAGAGGATTTTTCTTTGGAAGTAACTTCCGCAGGGGCCACTTCACCATTACGATTGCCGCGTCAGTACAATAAAAATATAGGAAGAAAATTACAGGTTAGGACCAGCTCCGAAGAATTGGAGGGAACACTGGTGGAAGCCTCGACAGATAGTATTACCTTGGAATGGAAGGCAAGAGAGCCAAAACCAGTTGGTAAAGGAAAAGTTACGGTGAAGAAAAAGCAGGAAATTGCCTTTTCTGACATAAAAGAAGCAAAAGTTAAATTAAAATTTTAATTGTAGTAGAATATGGAAAACCTAGCGCTCATCGAATCCTTTTCGGAATTTAAGGACGATAAGTTTATTGACAGGGTGACCCTTATGGCGATTTTGGAAGAAGTATTCCGAAGTGCGCTCAAGAAAAAATTTGGTTCTGACGACAATTTTGATATAATTATCAACCCCGACAAAGGGGATTTGGAAATTTGGAGAAACCGAATCGTAGTCGAAGATGGTGAAGTAGAAGAACCGAATGAAGAAATTTCCTTGTCCGAGGCTAGAAAAATAGAACCGGATTTTGAGGTTGGGGAAGATGTTTCCGAAGAAGTTAAACTTATTGATCTAGGGAGGCGCGCAATCTTGGCATTGCGTCAAAACCTTATTTCCAAGATCCATGAGCACGACAATACTACCATCTACAAGCAGTTTAAAGATTTGGAGGGTGAGATTTACACGGCAGAGGTACATCATATTAGACACCGTGCCGTAATTTTGTTGGACGACGAAGGCAACGAGATCATTCTTCCAAAGGAAAAACAAATCCCATCCGACTTTTTCCGTAAAGGGGACAATGTTCGAGGGATTATTGAAAGTGTTGAGCTAAAAGGGAACAAACCTGCAATTATCATGTCCAGAACTTCCCCGAAATTCTTGGAGCAATTGTTCTTCCAAGAAATTCCAGAAGTTTTCGATGGTTTGATTTCCATCAAAAAAGCAGTTCGAATTCCAGGTGAAAAAGCAAAGGTCGCAGTTGACTCTTACGATGATAGAATTGATCCCGTTGGCGCCTGTGTGGGTATGAAAGGATCTAGAATCCATGGAATTGTTCGTGAATTGGGCAATGAGAACATAGATGTGATCAACTGGACCAATAATCCTCAATTAATGGTTACCCGAGCACTTAGTCCTGCTAGGGTGTCTTCCGTTAAGTTGAACGAGGAGAAGAAAACAGCCCAAGTTTATCTAAAGCCAGAGGAAGTGTCCAAGGCTATTGGTAGGGGTGGTCATAACATTCGATTGGCAGGCCAATTGACTGGTTACGAAATAGATGTGTTCCGTGAAGGCGTAGAGGAAGATGTAGAGCTTACAGAATTCTCAGATGAAATAGAAGGCTGGGTGATAGAGGAGTTCAAGAAAATAGGATTGGACACTGCACGTAGCGTTTTGGAACAAGATGTAAAAGATTTGGCGAAGCGAACAGATCTTGAAGAAGAAACAATCCAAGAGGTAGTTCGTATCCTCAAGGAAGAATTTGAAGATTAGGCTTATATTAGCAGCGAAAATTTAGGGCAAGTAAAATAGTTTATGGCAGAAAATCCAACAATACGACTTAATAAAGTTCTTAGAGAATTGAACATTTCACTGGATAGAGCGGTCGACTATCTCAACTCGGAAGGGCATGAGGTAGAAGCACGTCCTACCACTAAGATTTCCAATGAGGTGTATCAAGTTCTGTTGGATGAATTCCAAACGGATAAGAGCAAAAAGGTTGCTTCCAAGGAAGTTGGTGAGGAAAAGAGAAAAGAGAAGGAAGCTATCCGAATGCGAATGGAGAAGGAGCAGGAGGAGCGCAGGTTGGCCAAAGAAAAGAAAGAAGCCGAGCAGCAGGTCGTAAAGGCCAAAGCTGAATTATCCGGCCCCAAGACCGTGGGTAAAATAGATTTGGACAAAAAACCTGAACAGCCTAAAAAGGAAGAACCCAAACAGGAAGAGACTCCAAAGGCCGAACCCGAAAAGGTTCAAGAGGAAGCTCCGGAAAAAACTCCGGAAAAAGAGACTCCAAAGGTCGAGGTTCCAGCTCCTGTAAAGGAAAAACCGGAAGAAAAAGTAGTGGAAAAGGTCGAGGTCGAGGTGAAGAAGGAAGAAGAAAAGCAGCCTTCGGAAGAAGTTGGCACCGGAACCATAAAGACCAATTACCAAAAACTTTCCGGTCCTAAAATTACTGGAGATAAAATAGATCTATCGCAGTTTAAAAAGCCTGCAAAAAAGAAGAAAGAAGAGGCCCAAAAACCAAAAGCGGGAGCTTCGGATGGTGCAGAGCGTAAAAAGCGAAGAAGACGAATAGTTAAAAATGGCCCACAAACCGGTGGTGGCCGAAATAACAGAGGGGGCGCGGGCAGAAAAGGACAACGTTCCAATGCGCCCAAGGTAGAGCCTACCGAAGAAGAAGTGCAAAAGCAAGTACGGGAAACCTTGGAAAAACTTCAAGGTAAATCCAGTAAGGGCAGAGGTGCAAAATATAGAAGGGAGAAAAGAGATCAGCACCGTCAACAAACTGAAAAAGATCTTGAACAACAGGAATTGGAAAGCAAGATTCTTAAGGTGACCGAGTTTGTTACGGTCAATGAACTTGCTACAATGATGAGTGTTTCCTCTACCCAGATTATTTCGGCTTGTATGTCCTTGGGTATCATGGTAACCATGAATCAGCGATTGGATGCTGAAACCCTTTCCATTGTTGCGGACGAATTTGGTTTTGAAGTTGAGTTTGTAACAGCGGAAATCGAGGAAACCATTGATGAGGTAGAGGATGCTCCCGAAGATTTAAAGCCAAGAGCGCCGATAGTTACCGTAATGGGGCACGTTGACCACGGTAAAACATCGCTTTTGGATTATATCCGTGAGGAAAATGTAATCGCCGGGGAAAGTGGTGGAATCACACAGCATATTGGTGCTTATGGTGTATCACTGGAAGACGGTCAAAGAATAGCTTTCTTGGATACTCCGGGTCACGAAGCGTTTACCGCGATGAGGGCACGTGGAGCACAGGTAACCGATATTGCCATTATCGTTATTGCAGCGGATGATGATATCATGCCACAAACGAAAGAAGCCATCAGTCATGCCCAAGCAGCCGGTGTGCCAATAGTGTTTGCGATCAACAAAGTGGATAAGCCTACGGCAAACCCGGACAAGATCAAAGAAGGATTGGCACAAATGAATCTATTGGTCGAAGATTGGGGAGGTAAAGTGCAATCGCACGATATTTCCGCAAAAACCGGTCAAGGAGTAAAGGAACTTTTGGAAAAAGTGCTATTGGAGGCAGAGTTGTTGGAGTTGAAAGCAAATCCAGAACGTTTGGCCACAGGAACCGTGGTAGAAGCATTTTTGGACAAGGGACGGGGCTATGTGGCGACCATTTTGGTCCAGACCGGTACTTTGAACATAGGTGATTATGTACTTGCAGGAACCTGCAGTGGTAAGGTTAAGGCCATGCAGGATGAAAGAGGCCATAATATTGTAAGCGCAGGACCTTCCACGCCAATATCAATTTTGGGATTGGATGGAGCACCGCAGGCAGGTGATAAGTTCCATGTGTTGGAAGATGAACGGGAAGCCAAGCAAATTGCGGCAAAACGTTCCCAATTACAGCGCGAACAATCTGTGAGGACACAACGTCATATCACTTTGGATGAAATTGGACGTAGAATTGCGTTGGGCGATTTCCAAGAGTTGAACATTATCCTTAAAGGTGATGTGGACGGTTCTGTGGAAGCATTGACCGACTCGTTCCAAAAATTATCGACAGATGAGATTCAAGTGAATATCATACATAAAGGTGTTGGTGCAATAACAGAATCCGATGTATTGTTGGCAAGTGCTTCCGATGCAATTATAATTGGATTTAATGTTAGGCCAATGGGTAATGCAAGAACCATTGCTGATAAAGAGGAAATTGATATCAGAACTTACTCCATCATTTATGATGCCATCAATGATCTCAAAGATGCGATGGAAGGTATGTTGTCGCCAGTGATGAAAGAAGAGATTACAGGTAATGCCGAGATTAGGGAAACTTTCAAAATTTCGAAAGTAGGAACTATAGCCGGTTGTATGGTTACCAGTGGTAAGATCTTTAGGAACTCCAATATTAGGTTGATTAGGGACGGTGTGGTGATCTACACTGGAGAATTGGCCTCGTTGAAGCGATTTAAAGATGATGTAAAAGAAGTATCCAAAGGATACGATTGCGGACTTCAGGTCAGAAATTATAATGATATTAGGGAAGGGGATATAGTTGAGGCCTTCCAAGAAGTAGCAGTGAAGAAAAAGCTGTAAGCAAGTAAATAATAGATATAAAAAATCCCGCTCTAAGGCGGGATTTTTTTATGATTTGGAAGTGATTTCCTCAGGTTTGAGGAGCATGGCCTCTGGATATTTTTTTCGTACTTCGAGGTACTTTCGTTCAGCTTCCAATTTGGTTTTGAATTTTCCTAACCTAACACGGTAAGTAGGGGATTCAAACTCTATTTTGGAATACCAATTGGGGAAATCGACCTCCACCTGATTTAATAGATTTTGAGCCTTTTCGTAATTGCCAAAACCTACCTGAATCTGATAAAACCCGCTATTCGCGTTTACCTTGGTGTAAAGTTCTACCAATTGATTGATTTTTGAATCTTGTTGAATGGTCACTTGGGCTTCTTGTGCGGAAACCTGGGCGGCCAAGCCAATAAAAATTGCTGTAAATAGCGTGGTTTTCATGTTGTTTCTGTATTGTATTTTTAACGCTTAATGCAAAAGTAAATTATTATAGATTAAACAAGTTGGCACAAAGTTATTTAGAATCTTTATAAATTATCAGTTATAAATACCTTAACATTTCAAAAAATGCCTGTATGTCTTACTTTTGTGACCACTCTTGGTAGGGGGAAAAGCTATTGTTCTCAAACTCAATAGAAAGAATCGTGCCAAGGATTTCGATAGAAATTTCACGAATATGAAAAAGGTTTTATACCGCCATCTATTTTCAAAAGTTTTAGGTTTAACTTTCCTATTGTTCTCCACATCTTTTTATGCTCAGGAAGAAGCTGAAGCGGCTGCCGATGTTACGGCGGAAGAAACAGTGGGTGCTACTGGAGGGGATCCGGTAAAGGGAAAACAACTTTTCAATCAGAATTGTGCTGCCTGTCACGCCATGGAGCGTAAAATGACAGGGCCTGCGTTGGCCAATGTGGAAGCAAGATTGGTCGAGGATGAGGGGTTGGACAAAGAGTGGATTTATGAGTGGATCAAGAATAGCCCTGCTATGATTTCTGCTGGTGACGCTTATGCTGTTAAGATTTATCAGGAGTACAATCAAGCGGCAATGACTCCGTTCCCGACTTTGTCGAATCAGGATATTGACGATATTTTAGCATATACTGCTGCGCCACCACCTGCGCCTGCTGCTGCGACGGCTGCTGCAAGTTCTGGAGGAGAAGCTGGAGGGTCCACTTCCGGAATATCCAATGAAATAATTCTGGGTGCATTGGTATTGGTGTTCGGTCTGTTGGTCATGATGTTGATCTTGGTGAACAAGACCTTGCGTAGGATTGCCGAGGCCAATGGAGTGGTGATTGAGCAGGAAAAGGAAAAACGTTTGCCAATCTGGAAAGCTTTCGTTCAAAATCAGTTCTTGGTTCTGGTGAGTGTGGTGTTCTTGCTTTTGGCAAGTGCATATTTCGCATACGGATGGATGATGCAGGTAGGTATTGATCAAGGGTATGCTCCGGTTCAGCCAATACACTATTCACATAAAATCCACGCTGGAGACAATAAGATAGAGTGTAAATATTGCCACTCTTCTGCAAGAACTTCCAAGCATTCAGGGATTCCTTCCCTCAATGTTTGTATGAACTGTCATAAGTCGATTTACGAATACACTGGAAACCCTGAAGGTCCTTCGGCTGAAGATTTGGCCAATGGATATACCAATGAGTTCTATACTGGAGAGATCAAGAAGTTGTATAAAGCTGTTGGATGGGACGAGGAAAACCAAAGTTATACTGGTGAGACCCAGCCAGTGGAGTGGGTGAGAATTCACAACTTGCCTGATTTTGCATACTTCAATCACTCGCAACACGTATCCGTAGCTGGAATAGAGTGTCAGACCTGTCACGGTCCAGTAGAGGAGATGGAGGTAATGTATCAGCATGCGCCTTTGACCATGGGATGGTGTATCAACTGTCACAGAGAGACCAATGTGAAGGTTGAAGGTAATGAGTACTACGAGGCAATCCATGAGGAATTGTCCAAAAAGTATGGTGTTGAAGAATTGACCGCGGCAATGATGGGCGGTTTGGAATGTGGTAAGTGTCACTATTAAGAATTAAAAGAAGATAATCTCAGATATATCGTATGGCATCAAACAAAAAATATTGGAAAAGTGAAGCGGAGTTGAATCCGAACGATTCCATTGTTGAGGCGCTAAGAAACAACGAGTTTACAGAGGAGATTCCTGTTGATGAGTTTTTGGGCGACAAGGAGAATTTGTCCGCCTCCAATACATCAAGAAGGGATTTCTTGAAATATGTCGGATTCAGTACTGCGGCAGCTACCGTTGCAGCGTGCGAAGGTCCTGTTCATAAATCCATTCCGTATGTGGTTCAACCGGACAATATAGTTCCTGGTGTGGCCAATTATTACGCTACTACTATAGCGGATGGTTTTGATTTTGCCAGTATTTTGGTAAAGACCAGGGAGGGAAGGCCGATCAAAATTGAAAACAACACGGATGCCAAGGTGAACGGTGGCGCCAATGCAAGGGTACAGGCTTCTGTTTTATCCTTGTATGATAGTAAGAGGGTTCAAGGTCCTATGACCAATGGTGAGCCTATGGAGTGGAAGGTGTTGGATGCAACGGTGATGGCCAAGTTGAACTCTTTGAAAGGTGCAAGCAAGCAAATTGTGCTTCTTACGCAGACTTATGCGAGTCCTTCTACTGCAAAATTAATTTCTGAATTTAAGGCGGCTTACGGTGAAAACGTGAACCATGTAGTTTACGATGCAATTTCCGAAGATGCTGCCCTTAATGCATATAATAAGGCCTACGGTGAGCGTGCCTTGGCCGATTACGATTTTGAAAAAGCAGAGTTGATTGTTTCCTTCGGTGCCGATTTCTTGGGAGATTGGCAAGGTGGGGGCTACGATTCCAGTTATGCTAAAGGACGTGTTCCGAAGAACGGAAAAATGTCTAGGCACATTCAGATGGAGTCCAATATGTCTTTGGCCGGTGCAAATGCCGATAAAAGATATCCAATGACGCCTACCCAGCAGAAAATTGCCCTTGCCAAATTGTATGGTAAGTTAAATGGAAGCAGTGTTGGTGGTGGTACATCAGATGTTGATGCGGCTGTGGATCAAGTTGCTGCCGAGATCAAAAAAGCAGGTAGCAAAGCAGTTGTTGTTAGTGGTTTGAATGACGAGAACGCACAATCAGTTGTGTTGGCGATCAATAAATTGTTAGCTAGTGAGGCATTTGACCCCGCTAACCCAAAATATGTCCGTCAAGGAGATGCTGCGAAAGTAAACAAGTTGGTTGCTGATATGAATGCTGGTCGTGTGGGTATGTTGATCACAGATGGAGTGAATCCTGCTTACTCGTTGCCAAACGCAGAAGAGTTTATCGCTGGTTTGGATCAAGTTGACCTTTCCGTGGCTTTCGCCTTTAATAATGATGAGACAGCTCAATCATCCGATTATGTTGCTGCAGCTTCACATTATTTAGAGTCTTGGGGAGATGCGGAGTTCAAAAAAGGACAATATAGCTTAATGCAGCCCGCCATTCGTGAGTTGTTTGATACGAGACAGTTTCAGACAGCGCTTTTGAAATGGATGGGCGTTGAGAAAACATATTACGAATACATTAAGGAAACTTGGAATACCGATATCCTTCAAGGTGGTTCTTGGAACAAGGCTTTGCAGGATGGTGTTTTTGAAGTTTCTGTAATAAATACAGATACTGAGGAAGCTGCTTCTGTGTCCGAAACTGAGGAGGAACAAGTAGAGATTGTTCCAATAGCCTCTGCAGTGCGCTCTTTGGCTAATTCTACTAGCTCTGGAACGGAGTTGGTGCTTTACTCCAAAGTGGGTATGGGTGATGGTCGTCAGGCCAACAACCCTTGGTTGCAAGAGTTTCCTGATCCGATCTCGAGGGTGTCTTGGGATAACTATGTTACAGTTTCCAAAGCGGATGCCGAAACATGGGATTTGGAAAACACGATCGTTGCAGATGGTGGTCTAAATGGTAGTTATGTGAACCTGACCGTAGATGGAAAAGTGTTGGAAGGTGTTCCGGTAATTGTGCAGCCGGGTCAGGCGGTAGGTACCGTTGGGCTTTCTTTTGGATACGGTAAAAAAGCTGGAATGCAGCTGGAGATGGCCACTGGGGTCAATGCATATACTTTGTATGGCAATTTTTCCGATGTGCAATCGGTTACTGTAGAAAAATCCGCTGGTGTTCATGAGTTTGCGTGTGTGCAATCTCAAAAAACATTGATGGGTAGGGGAGATATCATCAAGGAAACTACTTTGGAGATCTTCAATACAAAGGATCATGCAGAATGGAACCCAATGCCGCACGTATCGTTGAATCATCAGGGAATTCCTGTTACTTCGCCAGACGCGGATCTTTGGGAAGAATTTGATAGAAGCATAGGGCATCATTTTAACTTATCCATCGATTTGAATGCATGTACCGGTTGTGGTGCTTGTGTTATCGCTTGTCATGCAGAGAACAATGTTCCTGTGGTTGGTAAAATGGAAATACGTCGTTCTAGAGATATGCACTGGTTGCGTATTGATAGGTATTACTCTTCCGAAGAGACCTTTGAGCAGGATAATGAGAAGAAAGATGGAATGGATGGTCTTTGGGGAGACAATGGTTCTCTTGGAGGATTTAGGGAAATGGAAGATCCATCTGCCAATCCACAAGTAGCTTTCCAGCCGGTAATGTGCCAGCACTGTAATCACGCTCCTTGTGAAACTGTATGTCCGGTAGCGGCAACATCACACAGTAGGCAAGGGCAAAACCATATGGCATATAACCGTTGTGTAGGTACGAGATATTGTGCCAACAACTGTCCGTATAAAGTTCGTAGATTCAACTGGTTCTTGTACAATAACAACGACGAGTTCGATTTCAATATGAACAATGATTTGGGTAAAATGGTACTTAACCCAGATGTTAACGTTCGTTCCAGAGGTGTGATGGAGAAATGTTCAATGTGTATCCAAATGACTCAAAAAACCATTTTGGATGCCAAGAGAGATGGACGAGTTGTTAAAGATGGTGAGTTCCAGACTGCCTGTTCTGCTGCATGTAGCAATGGAGCAATGGTGTTTGGGGATATAAATGACCATGATGGCAAAGTGGCCAAGTTGAAAGAGGATGATAGGATGTACCATTTGTTGGAGCATGTAGGAACAAAACCAAACGTGTTCTACCATGTTAAGGTTAGAAACACCAACGAGGCTTAATCAATAAAAAAAGAAGTAACTAGAAGATAAATTATGGCGTCGCATTACGAAGCACCTATTCGAAAGCCCTTAGTGATCGGAGACAAAGGATACCACGATGTAACAGTGGACATTGCCCGTCCGGTTGAGGGAAAGGCCAACAAACAATGGTGGATTGTTTTTTCCATCGCATTAGTGGCATTCCTTTGGGGTCTAGGATGTATCATTTATACCATTTCTACAGGTATTGGGGTTTGGGGACTCAACCGAACCGTTAACTGGGCCTGGGATATCACCAACTTTGTATGGTGGGTAGGTATTGGTCACGCAGGTACACTGATTTCAGCAGTACTTTTGCTTTTCCGTCAAAAATGGAGAATGGCTATTAACCGTTCTGCGGAAGCTATGACCATTTTCTCGGTTGTCCAAGCAGGATTGTTTCCAATTATTCACATGGGTCGTCCTTGGTTGGCGTATTGGGTACTCCCGATTCCACACCAGTTTGGTTCCCTTTGGGTAAACTTTAACTCGCCATTGCTTTGGGACGTATTTGCGATATCGACCTATCTTTCTGTGTCGTTGGTATTCTGGTGGACAGGTCTTTTGCCAGATTTTGCGATGATTCGTGATAGAGCGGTAAAACCATTCCAGAAGAAAATATATAGCTTGTTGAGCTTTGGTTGGACAGGTCGTGCTAAAGATTGGCAACGTTTTGAGGAAGTTTCCTTGGTATTGGCCGGTTTGGCAACACCTTTGGTACTTTCTGTACACACCATTGTATCCTTTGACTTTGCCACATCGGTAATTCCAGGATGGCACACTACCATTTTCCCTCCTTACTTTGTTGCGGGAGCGATTTTCTCTGGATTTGCCATGGTGAACACGCTTTTGATCATTATGCGTAAAGTGTGTAACCTTGAAGCTTACATCACAGTACAGCATATCGAATTGATGAACATAGTAATTATGATTACTGGTTCCATTGTAGGATGTGCATATATTACGGAGTTGTTCATTGCATGGTATTCCGGAGTGGAGTACGAGCAGTATGCTTTCTTGAACAGGGCCACAGGGCCTTATGCATGGGCGTACTGGGCCATGATGACCTGTAACGTATTCTCGCCTCAGTTCATGTGGTTTAAAAAGTTACGTACCAGTATTATGTTCTCGTTCTTTATCTCTATAGTGGTGAACATAGGAATGTGGTTCGAGCGTTTTGTAATTATCGTAACATCGTTGCACAGGGATTACTTGCCATCTTCATGGACAATGTTCTCGCCAACGTTCGTGGATATAGGAATTTTCATCGGAACCATCGGATTCTTCTTCGTATTGTTCCTGTTGTACTCAAGAACATTCCCGGTAATTGCACAAGCAGAGGTAAAATCAATCTTGAAATCATCAGGAGAGAAGTATAAAAAATTAAGGGATGCAGGTCAGCCAATGTACCAAATGCCGCAAGGTGTAAACAGAGTGGTGAGCTATGACGAACCTATCACGGATGATGTATTGATGGGTGAGGTTAAGCCTGCCGAAGGCGATAAGGTAGGTGTGGCCGAATTGTTGAGTTCCATTGGCACTTTTGATGCCACTACGGAAACTCCGGACGATTTAAAACAAATTAAGGGAGTGGGGCCAGAAATGGAACGCACCTTGAACGATATAGGTATTTATACCTATGCACAGGTCGCTAGAATGACTGAAAAGGAGTATAATTTGTTGGACTCTATTACCGGAAGGTTCCCAGGTCGTGCGCAGCGTGACGATTGGGCGGGTCAAGCTAAGTTGTTAAACGATAAAAAATAATTATGGCATCAAAAGTTATACAAGCACTTTACACCGATGACGATGTGTTGATGCATGCCGTAAAAAAGGTTAGGGCAGAACACCATCATATAGAAGAGGTGTACACGCCGTTCCCTGTTCACGGTCTTGACAAAGCAATGGGATTGGCCGATACTCGAATCGCTATAACTTCTTTCCTATACGGATGTTTGGGATTGACTGTTGCTGTGGTTATGATGAATTATATTATGATCGAGGACTGGCCACAGGATATTGGTGGTAAACCAAGTTTTAGCTATTTGGAGAACATGCCGGCCTTTGTACCTATTATGTTCGAGCTTACCGTTTTCTTTGCAGCTCACTTAATGGTAATCACTTTTTATCTAAGAAGTAAAATGTGGCCGTTCAAAAAAGCGGAAAACCCAGATAAAAGAACTACCGATGATCATTTTTTAATGGAGTTGGGTGTTCACGATAACGAAAATGAACTTGCCGAACTGTTGTGGGAAACAGGAGCGGTAGAAGTAAAAGTTACAGAAAAGGAGTCTTAATAATATGAAGCAATTAGGTAAAATAAGTCTTGCTTTGGCTTTGGTACTGTTTGCAGCCTCTTGTGCAGATAAGAACAGTCCAAACTACCAATTCATGCCAAACATGTACGAAACCGTAGGGTACGAAACTTATCAAGGAGTTGATAATGGATTGTTTCCTGATGGAACAGAGGCCATGTTGCCCGTAGAAGGGACCATTAATAGAGGTTATATGCCCTAC
Source organism: Algicola sp. (assembly GCA_018222835.1). Lineage (GTDB taxonomy): Bacteria > Bacteroidota > Bacteroidia > Flavobacteriales > Flavobacteriaceae > Flagellimonas. The sequence continues at coordinate 21,804 of JAAEZN010000012.1, forward strand.
GAAATTGAAAACACTCCAGAAGGTAAGGAAATTGCAAGGCTGAACCCAAGCCCGTTGGATTCGCTAAATAGCGAAAAGAATTTAGCAAGGGGTAAGGAGCTGTACGATATTTATTGTGCTATTTGCCACGGAGCTAAAGGAGATGGGCAAGGAAACCTTGTAAAAAGAGAAAAAATATTGGGTGTTCCCAGCTATGCTGATGCAGCTAGAAACATTACTGTCGGAACCACGTACCATGCCGTTTACTATGGGTTGAACTCTATGGGGTCTTACGCCTCTCAGTTTGCCAGCGAAGAAGAAATGTGGCAAGTGTCCGAATACGTGATGAAGTTAAAGGAAGACCTAACAAAATAATAGGATAAGAAGAAACTATGTATACCTTTTCAAACAAACTTAGACTTGGATCTTTCATAGCCATGGGGCTTGGATTTATTTTCCTAGTAATTGGTTTTGTATCTGCCCCATCAACGGTGGAGGAAGCCAAGGCCATGGTAGCAGTGCATGACGATGGTCATGGGGGAGGGCATGCAGAAGCAGCCGATGCCCATGGCGTAGCAGAAGGTCACGGTGCCGAAGCTGCACATGGAGATGAACATGATGCTTCTCACGATGAGCATTTGTTGCATCAGTTGCAGAACCGTCCTTGGTCCGCACTTTACGTAGCTGCATTCTTTTTCTTTATGATCGCTTTGGGCGTATTGGCCTTTTATGCAATCCAACGCGCAGCACAGGCAGGATGGTCCCCATTGCTGTTTAGGGTAATGGAAGGAATTACGGCGTATCTGGTGCCCGGAGGTATTATTGTATTTGTAATTTTGTTACTATCCGTGTTGCACATGAACCACATGTTTGTTTGGATGGATGCCGATACAGTGGCTAGCGATAAATTATTACAAGGTAAGGCCGGATATTTGAATCCAACCTTCTTTTTGATCAGAGCAGCCATTTTCTTGGGTGGATGGATTTTCTATCGTCAGTATTCCAGAAAATTATCTTTGGCCCAAGATGAGTCCGATGATAACAGCAATTTTGTTAAAAATTTCAGATGGTCTGCGGCTTTCTTGGTATTCTATCTAATTTCTGAGTCCATGATGTCTTGGGATTGGATCATGAGTTTGGATCCACACTGGTTCAGTACCCTATTTGGATGGTATTTGTTTGCCAGTATGTTCGTGTCCGGTATCACTGTAATTGCCATGGTAACTGTTTACCTAAAGTCAAAAGGGTATTTGGAGCAGGTGAACGATAGCCATATACACGATTTGGCCAAATTTATGTTCGGTATCAGTATTTTCTGGACATATCTATGGTTCTCTCAATTTATGCTTATTTGGTACGCAAATATACCTGAGGAGGTAACTTATTATATTGCTCGTTTTCAAGATTACAAATTACCGTTCTTCGGAATGTTGGTGCTAAACTTTGTTTTCCCTTTATTGGTTCTTATGAACAGTGATTACAAGAGGGTGAACTGGTTTGTTATCATGACAGGTATTGTGGTGCTTTTTGGCCATTATTTGGATATCTTTAATATGGTAATGCCTGCAACGGTTGGGGATCAGTGGTATATCGGTTTCCCAGAAATAGGAGGTATTTTGTTCTTTGGCGGTTTGTTTGTGTACTGGGTGTTTACAGCTTTGACCAAAGCACCATTGCAACCCAAGCGAAACCCATTTATTGAGGAGAGTACACATTTTCATTATTAATACGATTTAAGTCTTAGATAGATAAACGATGACTGCATTATTAACATTAACTGTTTTAGTATTAGTTGCGATTGCTATTTGGCAGATGACCAAGATTTTTGAATTATCGCAAACTAAAACAGAGAACGCTGAGATAGCCAACGATTCCGATAACAAAAACAATGGATACCTATTGTTTGCGTTCTTGATCTTTATCTACGGAATCACCATTTTCAGTTTTGCCAAGTATTCCAAAATGTTGTTGCCCGAGGCCGCATCCGAGCATGGTGGCGAGTACGATCAATTGATGTGGGTTTCCATGGCAATTATCTTCTTTGTACAGACCATTACCCAAGCTTTGTTGCACTACTTTGGTTACAAGTACAGAGGACAAAAAGGAAGAAAAGCACTCTTTTTTGCAGATAACGATAGATTGGAGTTTATCTGGACCATTATCCCGGTAATCGTATTGGCAGGTTTGATCCTTTGGGGTCTATACACTTGGACCAATATTATGGATATCAACGAGGATGACGATCCATTGATCGTTGAGCTATATGCACAGCAGTTTAACTGGACTGCCCGATATGCTGGAGAGGATAACGTGCTTGGTGATGCAAACGTTCGCTTGATTGATATAGGTAAAGCGAATATTTTAGGATTGGATGAATCCGACCCTAACGCCGAGGATGATATTATTGTAAAAGAACTACACTTGCCAGTAGGACGTAAAGTGAACATAAAAATGAGGTCCCAAGATGTATTGCACTCTGCTTACATGCCCCATTTTAGAGCTCAGATGAACTGCGTGCCAGGAATGGTGACCCAATTCTCTTTTACTCCCACTGTTACAACAGAAGAAATGCGCTTGAATCCGGATATTGCGGATAAAGTAAAACGAACCAATGCCCTAAGGGCTGAATGGGCTGCAGAAGGCAGACCAAATTCTGACCCATGGGAATTTGATTATGTTTTATTGTGCAACAAAATATGTGGAAAATCACACTATAACATGCAGATGAAGATTATAGTGGAAACCGAGGAAGAGTACAATAAATGGCTTGCCGAGCAAAAAACGTTCAAAGAAACCGTAATGGTGGATGAGAGCGAAGAGCAAATGATCGGCATCGAGGATGGTGAAGAAGTAGCGTTGGAAGAAACAACTTCTTCGGTAGAGTAACAAGCAACAAAAAATAACAAAAAAAATTAATTGGAATATGTCTGAAGTAGCCCATGTAAGTCACGATGATCACCACGATGATCATGGACATCACCATAAGGAAACTTTCATCACAAAATACATTTTCAGTCAGGACCATAAGATGATATCCAAGCAATATCTGATTACAGGTCTAATTATGGGATTCATAGGTATAGCCATGTCATTGTTGTTTAGAATGCAATTGGCTTGGCCGGGCGAATCTTTTGGAATATTTGAAGCTGTTTTGGGGAAATGGGCCCCAGATGGTGTAATGGATGCCGATATCTATTTGGCATTGGTTACCATACACGGTACCCTAATGGTATTCTTTGTATTAACGCAGGGTTTGAGCGGTACATTTAGTAACCTCCTTATTCCATTGCAGATTGGTGCAAGGGATATGGCTTCTGGATTTATGAACATGCTTTCTTACTGGATGTTCTTTGTGTCGTCTGTAATTATGATTATTTCTTTGTTCGTGGAAGCAGGGCCAGCTGCAGCAGGTTGGACTATTTATCCTCCCTTGAGTGCATTGCCAATGGCGCAGCCAGGTTCAGGAATGGGGATGACACTTTGGTTGGTATCCATGGCCATTTTCATCGCATCTTCATTGTTGGGGTCATTGAACTATATCGTAACGGTAATCAACCTCAGAACAAAAGGAATGTCCATGACCCGTTTACCTTTAACGGTTTGGGCTTTCTTTGTAACAGCTATTATTGGTGTGGTATCTTTCCCGGTATTGCTTTCTGCAGCCTTGTTGCTGATTATGGATAGGAGTTTTGGTACATCATTCTTCTTGTCCGACATCTTTATCCAAGGTGAAGTATTGCATTACCAAGGAGGGTCTCCGGTATTGTACGAGCATTTGTTCTGGTTCTTGGGTCACCCAGAGGTGTACATCGTATTGTTGCCTGCATTGGGTATTACCTCCGAAGTAATGTCAACAAACGCAAGAAAACCTATTTTTGGATATAGGGCGATGGTTGCCTCCATTTTGGCAATTGCATTCCTATCTACCATAGTATGGGGTCACCACATGTTCGTGTCTGGTATGAACCCGTTCTTGGGATCTGTATTTACATTTACAACCCTATTGATTGCGATACCATCGGCGGTCAAGGCCTTTAACTATATTACCACATTATGGAAAGGTAATTTGCAGTTGAACCCTGCAATGTTGTTCTCCATCGGATTGGTGTCAACCTTTATTACGGGTGGTCTAACCGGTATTATTTTGGGTGATAGTACATTGGATATCAACGTTCACGATACATACTTTGTAGTAGCTCACTTCCACTTGGTAATGGGTATCTCTGCATTGTATGGAATGTTCGCAGGAATCTATCACTGGTTCCCAAAAATGTTCCAAGGCCGTATGATGAATAAGAACTTGGGTTACGTTCACTTCTGGATTACTGCAGTTTGTGCTTATGGAGTATTCTTCCCAATGCACTTTGTTGGAATGGCAGGAGTACCAAGACGTTATTACGAGAATACAGCATTCCCAATGTTCGATGAGTTGACAAACGTACAAGTATTGATGACCGTATTTGCGCTTATTGCAGGTCTGGCCCAATTGATTTTCGTTTACAACTTCATCTACAGTATTTTCTACGGTAAAAGAGGACCTGTTAACCCATGGAAGTCCAACACTTTGGAATGGACTACGCCACGTGAGCATATCCACGGAAACTGGCCGGGAGAAATTCCTCACGTGTACCGCTGGGCTTACGATTACAGTAAGACATACGAAAATGGTGAGTATATTATAGCAGGACAGGATTTTGTTCCGCAAAACGTTCCGTTACAGGAGAACGAAGAAGAACTCAACCACTAATAATAGAATATATTAATGTACAAATTGAGCCCATCCGATAAGGATGGGCTTTTTTATTGGAATAGATTTTAAGACGAATTGTATATCTTTAAAAAGTAGTTTCCCGTATCGAAAAGTACACCATCATGAAAAAGATTATAATCCTATTATTGATTGTATCCCCGATAATATCCATTGCGCAACGAAAACCAAAAATAAAGGGAAGTAGAATCGTATCCGAAGTCAGTGAGGAATTGCCCCCATTTAATGCAATTGTGCTGAACGATGACCTTGATATACATTTGAACAAAGCTTTGGGCCCCGGATATCATTTAGTGGCCGATGATAATTTGATCGATATACTCAAGTTTGAAGTACAGGACGGCACTTTGGTAATTAGCTCTTACTACGATATAACTGCTAAAAAGCAATTGGAAATCACTGTAAACTATGCTAATCTACAGGCAATAACGGTAAAGAACGGCAGTATTGTTTCCAACGAGGTCATAGACACGGAACAGTTGTTTGTAGATGGATTTAACGATGCCAAGTTGGACATTAGAGCCAATGCAGCGGTTATGGACATCAATTTGGAAGATACCAGTAGTGGAACATTCAATGTAGAGGTGGATTCTTTAAATGTGAACCTAGGAAACCGTTCGGATGCTTATGTTTATGCCCAGATTGATACTGGAGCACTGGATTTGGAAGGTAATTCATCTTTAACCATGGAAGGCACATCAGATAGATTACAGGCTAATTTTCTTGATTACACCAAATATAAAGGAGAAACTATGGAAGTGGGTTCCTATCAACTAAAAATTGCCGGTAACTCCAATGCACGAGTATATGCATTTCGGGATATTAAGATAAATGCAGCCCAAGACTCAAGAATTTATCTGTACGGAACACCCAAAATCACAATAGATGAGTTTTTGGATACAGTACAGCTCATTAAGAAGGAATAGCTTTAAATGCACTTTTAATTGAAGCCCTATCAAGTTTCCTATAGCAGGGCTTTTCAATTATATTTGTTGAACCATGAACGAAAATTTAGATCCGACCGCCGAAAACCTTTCACCAGAAGAGTTCGATATAGAAAGAGCTCTCCGCCCCATTAGTTTTGATGACTTTACCGGGCAGGCACAAGTGCTCGAAAACCTAAAGGTTTTTGTGCAAGCGGCCAATTTAAGAGGAGAGGCTTTAGATCATACCCTTTTTCATGGCCCTCCGGGATTGGGAAAAACTACTTTGGCCCATATTTTGGCCAACGAACTTGGCGTAAATATAAAGGTTACCTCTGGCCCTGTATTGGATAAACCAGGAGATTTGGCCGGTCTTTTGACCAACTTGGATGAGCGAGATGTGCTTTTTATAGATGAGATTCACAGGTTGAGCCCTATCGTAGAAGAATATTTGTATTCGGCCATGGAGGATTATAAAATCGATATTATGATCGAGTCCGGACCCAATGCCCGTACTGTTCAAATAAATCTTAGTCCTTTTACATTGATAGGGGCAACAACACGGTCTGGGTTGTTGACCGCACCAATGCGTGCCCGATTCGGAATACAAAGCCGGCTGGAATATTACAACACGGAGCTATTGTCCACAATAGTTGAGCGTAGTGCCGAGATATTAAAAGTGCCCATTACCAACGAGGCCGCCATCGAGATTGCAGGACGAAGCAGGGGAACCCCCAGAATATGCAATGCTCTGTTACGAAGAGTGCGCGATTTAGCCCAGATCCAAGGGAATGGGAATATCGACATTGAAATTTCACAATTTGGACTCAAGGCACTTAATGTCGATGCACATGGCTTGGATGAAATGGACAATAAAATATTGAGCACCATCATCGATAAGTTTAAAGGAGGCCCGGTGGGAATAACAACTTTGGCAACCGCAGTATCCGAAAGTGCAGAAACCTTGGAAGAAGTGTATGAACCATTTTTAATACAGCAAGGATTTATTATGCGCACACCTAGGGGGCGAGAGGTGACGGAGCTGGCTTATAAACACTTAGGTAGAGTAAAAAATGGAACACAAGGAGGTTTGTTTTAAGACAGATGAATGTATTAATTTTTTTATCCATCCCTGTATTAGGAATCTTTTCGTATCTTATATACAGCTTTGATATACAGTGCATTATTGCATTACAAGAATCAGGGAAACTCCCTACTTTTCCCTCGTGCCAGTTGAACAATCAAAAGCTAATACTCCCAAACTTCACCATATTTAGATTTAGGTCAGGATTCAGAATTTCAATATAGTCGATGGGAAATTACCCTAAATATTCACAAGTGTCCAACTCTGGTGAGGTTCCGGAGCTTTCTCGACAAATACGTCGGTTGATGGTAAAGATCAGTATAGGGGTAAGCCTTATCTTGATTTTGGCCACTACGTTGTTAATGTTTCGATTTGGTATCGGAAGTGTTAATAATCAACTTACCCTAGTTCCCGATGATGTGTACCATATGGATTACAATGTGCACAACTTATCGACTTCCATAAAAAATGAAGAAATTAAGCTGGGCTTTGAGATTTTTAGAAATACTCCCTTGCATGTTGGGCCCATGCAAAAAGATTCTACCAAAATATACGCAGGGAATAACCTTGCCTGTGCCAGTTGTCATATTGATGGAGGAACCAAGCCCTTTGCAGCGCCATTGATCGGTGTAGTAAAACGTTTTCCACAATTTAGAGGTCGCGAAAATAAAATGGGGACCATTGAAGAAAGAATCAATGGGTGTATGGAGCGAAGCATGAATGGTAGGATGATGCCGGAAGCATCTCACGAAATGAAAGCTCTGATCGCCTATTTGGATTGGTTGGGCCGCGCAACCCCTCCGAGCGGAAAGATTGAGGGGCAGGGCTTCCTAAAGATTCAAATTCCCGAGAGGGCAGTGGACCTTAAACATGGCGAGTCCGTTTACAAAGAACATTGTGTTATTTGTCATGGTCAGGATGGGCAAGGTCAACTATTGGCAGAGAACGACCAATATTTGTACCCTCCATTGTGGGGCAGCGATTCTTATAACAATGGTGCGGGCATGACCCGCGTAATCACTGCTGCCCAATTTATAAAAGGTAATATGCCTTTTGGCACTACATACGACAAACCTGTCCTCACAGATGAGCAAGCCTATGATGTGGCAGGATACATCAATCAGAAAGTAAGACCGACCAAGCCCAATAGAGAGGCAGACTTTCCAGATCTGGTCAAAAAGCCCGTATCTACTCCCTATGGCCCTTATGTGGACCCTTTCTCTCCCGAGCAGCACCAGTTAGGCCCGTTCCAGCCTATCATGGATTACTACCTTAAGGAACATCAACTTCGTAAAACCAAGTAAACACTACAAGCAATGAAAACAACAAAAACAACATCAAGACGAAATTTTATGGGAGCTATGATGTTGGGTGCCTCTGCATCCACATTAATGGCTTTTACCAATCCCGTATTAGCGGGTATGGCCGATTACACCGAGTCGGAGATGAACGATGCCGAGGCTTGGATAAAAACAATAAAAGGAAAACACAGGGTGGTTTACGATGGGTCTTATCCGCATCACGGATTTCCAATAATCTGGAATTGGGCCTACTATTTGTCCAATAACGAAATGGGCTCTATGGATAATGAGATAACCGCGATGACAGTTCTGAGGCATGATGCCATTCCGTTTGCCTTTCACTCAGATCTGTGGAAAAAGTATCCATTGGGCAATATGTTCCACGTTAAAAAAGCAGATGGAACCGTGTATGACCGCAATCCGTACTATGAGCCACAGGAAGGGGATTTTCCTATGCCGGTGATTCAGGGCATTAAGGATATGATTGGTCGTGGAGCCATGTTCTGTGTCTGTAATTTGGCCATGCAAGTTTATAGTGGCGCCGCAGCACAGCAATTAGGGAAAGATGCAACAGAAGTCTATGAGGAGTGGAAAGCCTCGGTATTGCCGGATATTCAGATTGTCCCTTCGGGTGTTTGGGCCTTGGGCAGAGCTCAGGAAGAAGGTTGTGGTTACATTTTTGCAGGAAACACAATTTGATCAAGATGAAAAATCTAGTTCTAATCTTAACACTGATGATGTCGGGCTTAGTGCTCGGACAAACAGAGCCCATCAAATTGGTATTTGATGTAACCAGCGACGATCCGGATGTACATCGTATGGCCGCAAAACATTTGCAGTTGATGGCCGAAGCCTACCCGCAATCAGAATTTGAAATGGTAATTTACAGCGGGGCTTATAAAATGGTAGATAAAAAAGCATCCGTGGCAGGCGAAATGTTGTCGGCAGTAGTAAATAAAGATAATGTGGATGTCGTAATCTGTGAGCAAACCATGAAAAGACATAAAATGACCATAGGAGATCTTATTCCGGGCGTAGGTTCGGTGCCCGATGGTATTTATGAGATCGTGATGAAGCAAAAAGATGGCTGGGGCTATATTAAGGAAGCAAAATAGGATTGATTTTCGGGATAAAAGTTTAATCGATTAACTTTATGGCATGAATGCCACCAAAAGGACACATTTGATCAAAACCGAGGCAAAGCGCCTCGGTTTTTTGTCTTGTGGAATTTCCAAAGCGGAATTCTTGGAAGACGAGGCCCCAAGATTGGAAAAATGGCTAAATCAGAACATGCATGGAGAAATGCAGTATATGGAAAACCATTTTGATAAACGTTTGGATCCGACAAAATTGGTGGAAGGTTCCAGGTCTGTAATTTCTTTATTACTGAATTATTTTCCCCAAGAACAACAAAATCCAGACTCCTATAAAATCTCCAAGTACGCCTACGGCATGGATTATCACTTTGTAATAAAGGATAAGCTGAAGAATTTGCTCCATTTTATTCAAGAGGAAATAGGTGAAGTACATGGGCGCGCCTTTGTGGACTCCGCACCGGTATTGGATAAGGCCTGGGCGGCTAAAAGCGGACTCGGATGGATAGGCAAGCACAGTAATTTGCTTACCCAACAAGTGGGCTCTTTTTATTTTATTGCCGAACTGATAGTGGATTTGGAATTGGAGTACGATACACCGGTAACCGACCATTGCGGTACCTGTACAGCATGTATGGATGCCTGCCCCACCGAAGCTATTATTAAACCCTATGTAGTGGATGGCAGTAAGTGCATTTCTTACCTTACCATAGAGCTTAAAAATGAGATCCCGAACGAGTTTCAAGATAAAATGGACGAATGGATGTTCGGTTGCGATGTGTGCCAAGATGTATGCCCTTGGAACCGTTTTTCAAAATCACATAACGAACCCTTGTTCAATCCAAATCCAGAATTGCTTTCGTTCACCAAAAAGGACTGGGAGGAAATTACAGAGGATGTTTTTAAAAAAGTTTTTAAAAAATCGGCAGTAAAAAGAACCAAACTCTCTGGTCTGGAGCGGAATATTCGCTTTTTAAAGAAATAAGCCCGATGCTGAAGGATTCAAAATATGATTGCCAGTCTCAAGAAGAAAAAACACTATATTGAGTTGTATTTTGAAGGATTCCTATGTTTCCGTCAATTTTTTTGATGACCAGCTAAACCTTTAGTATGATTAAGATTAAAAAACCCAAATTAAGTTTTTGGCAGATTTTTAATATGAACGTTGGATTTCTTGGAATCCAATACAGTTTCGGACTCCAACAAAGCGCGATCAACCCAATTTTTCTTTTTTTGGGGGCCAAAGAAGAAATACTCCCGATTTTAAATATTGCCGGTCCGGTAACAGGTTTGGTCGTCCAGCCGATTATTGGAGCCATATCCGATAAAACATGGTCACCAAGATGGGGTAGGCGAAAACCCTTCTTTTTAATTGGGGCCATTATGGGAAGTCTATGTCTGTTTGCATTTCCATTGAGTCCGGCCCTGTGGTTCGCAGTAGGATTATTATGGATTTTGGATGTGGGCAACAATATGGCCATGGAGCCATACCGTGCTTTTGTGGGCGATAAATTACCGGAATCTCAATTTAGTATTGGCTATCAAATGCAGAGCTTGTTCGTTGGGGCTGGTATATTATTGGCCAATGCTTCTATTTTTTTATTTCAAGATTGGTTCGGTGGAGGACAAGAAGTTGAAGGAACCGTACCCAAATGGCTCTACTATTCATTTTTTATAGGGTCGTTTCTTTCCATTGTAACTATTTTATGGTCAGTGCTAAAAACACCTGAAATTCCTCCAACCGACGAAGAGCTAAGAGAAATCAATAAACATAAGGCGCTACCTTTTGTGGAACGGTTCAAAGTGCCTTTTGTTGAAATTACACATGCTGTTAAGGATATGCCCAAGTTTATGTGGAAACTCTCCGGGGTATATTTATTTCAGTGGTATGCACTTTTTGTGTATTGGCAGTTTATTACCCCATTGTTCAGGGTTTCTCTAGGCTACGACACATCGGAAGCAGCTGCGCAGGCTGCAAAAATGAGTACCACGTATAATGTGGTTACGGCAGTGGTGGCCTTGATATTGGTACCGCTTACCATGCGGTTTGGGGGTAAAAAAATATATGCTTTAAGTTTATTCGGTACTGCGATCGCGTTGTTTTCCATTCCTTTTATCAAAGATCCGGTTTATGTGTTGTTCCCTATGGTATTGTTCGGTATCGGATGGGCGGCAATGATGGGAATACCTTATAGCATGGTCTCTAAAATTGTGCCCCAAGAACGAAGAGGGGTGTATATGGGCATTTTAAATATGATGATCGTAATTCCAATGGGCATACAAACGCTCTCTTTCGGGCCCATTTTCAAGAATCTTTTGGGGGGCAATTCGGTTAATGCGATGCTGTTTGCAGCCGCTTTTTTTGTGATAGCCGCCGTCTTGGCCATGCGACTCAATATATCCAAGGGTAAGGACGAATACCCGTTGGATTCAAAAGAGATTCAAGCGTAACAAGGTCATCAAGAATACATTCGGTTTTGAGTTTACACAAAATAGATGTTGCAGTTATTCTGATAAAACCAGGGAATACGCTACCTTTACTGATTCATTTTTGACTATATGAGCAAGGAAAAACAACGCCGTGAAGCATTATTGTACCACGCAAAACCACAACCGGGAAAAATCAAAATTGTACCAACAAAGCCATATTCGACCCAACGGGATTTGGCATTGGCATACTCGCCAGGGGTAGCAGAACCCTGCCTGGAAATCGAAAAAAATAAGGACGATGTTTATAAATATACCGCAAAGGGGAACATTGTTGCTGTAATTTCCAACGGAACCGCAGTTTTGGGATTGGGCAATATTGGACCAGAGGCATCAAAACCGGTAATGGAAGGTAAAAGCTTGCTCTTTAAAATATTTGCCGACATTGATGGGATAGATATTGAACTTGATACTACGGATGTAGAACGATTTATAGAAACGGTGAAGACCATTGCTCCTACATTTGGAGGAATCAATTTGGAGGATATAAAAGCTCCAGAGGCATTCGAGATTGAACAGCGATTAAAAGATGAGCTGGATATTCCCGTAATGCACGATGATCAGCATGGTACCGCTATTATTTCCGCAGCAGCCCTGTTGAATGCATTGGAAATTGCCGACAAGAAAATCGAAGAAGTAAAGATTGTCGTAAGTGGTGCCGGTGCAGCAGCAGTTTCATGTACTCGATTGTACAAGGCATTTGGTGCAAGGGCAGAGAATATTGTTATGCTGGATAGTAAAGGTGTAATCCGAAGTGACAGGGATAACCTAACTAAGGAAAAGGAAGAATTTGCCACAGACAGAAAAATAGACACCTTGGAAGAAGCTATGGTCGGTTCCGATGTTTTTATAGGACTTTCCATTGCGGATATAGTCTCTCCTAAAATGTTGAAATCCATGGCCGAGAATCCGATTGTTTTTGCCATGGCCAACCCGAATCCGGAAATCGAGTATAACCTGGCCGTTAAAACCCGTAAGGATATTATTATGGCAACAGGTCGTTCCGATCACCCTAACCAAGTGAACAATGTGTTGGGGTTCCCTTTTATTTTTAGGGGAGCATTGGATGTAAGATCTACCAAGATCAACGAAGAAATGAAAATGGCCGCAGTTCGCGCATTGGCCGATTTGACCCGTGAGCCGGTGCCGGAACAGGTAAATATAGCCTATGATGCAACTCGATTGACTTTTGGGCGTAATTACATCATTCCAAAACCATTTGATCCACGTTTAATCACTAAAATCCCTCCAGCCGTAGCAAAAGCAGCCATGGATAGTGGTGTGGCGCGTATGCCAATTCAAGATTGGGATCGTTATGAAGAAGAACTTTACCAGAGATCCGGAAACGACAACAAGGTGGTGAGGCTATTGCATAATAGGGCAAAGGTAAACCCAAAACGTATTGTTTTTGCCGAGGCAGAGTTATTGGATGTAATGAAGGCCGCCCAAATTGTACATGATGAGGGTATTGCTACACCAATATTATTGGGCGACAAGCAAACCATAAAAAATTTAAAAGAAGAGCTCGATTTTGATGCAGAGGTGCCAATAATAGATCCTCGTTCCGATGAATTCAGTCAAATGAGGTCCAAATATGCCTTGAAGCTTTGGGAGCAAAGAAAACGGAAAGGCGAGACAAAATATAGTGCCCGGGTCAATATGGGCAAGCGAAATTATTTTGGATCTATGATGATCAAAGAGGGCGATGCAGACGGTATGATCTCCGGCTATTCAAGAGCTTACCCTAAAGTATTGCGCCCCGTGTTCGAAGTTTTGGGCAGGGCCAAAAACGTAAAGAATGCGAGTACCGTAAATATAATGATTACTGAGCGTGGACCACTCTTTTTGGCGGACACGTCCATTAATGTGGACCCTAATGCGGAAGAATTGGCCGAGATTGCGCAAATGACGGCCAATGTTGCCAAAACATTCGGTTTTAAACCCGTTATGGCACTATTGTCCTATGCGAACTTTGGGTCATCCAGCCATCCCAATGCACAAAAAGTAAGAGAAGCTGTTCGAATTCTTCATGAACGCGACCCGGACTTGGTCGTGGATGGAGAAATTCAGACCGATTTTGCTTTGGATGCCGAATTGAGCAACAACAATTTCCCGTTTTCCAAAATATCTGGAAAAAAGGTTAATACTTTGATCTTCCCTAATCTGGAATCGGCCAATATCACATATAAACTGTTAAAAGGATTGCACAAAGCGGATTCCATAGGGCCAATTATGGTCGGTTTGACCAGGGCCGCACATATTTTGCAATTGGGTGCAAGTGTGGATGAAATGGTGAATATGGCGGCCGTTGCCGTAATCGATGCCCAAGAGCGAGAAAAAAGAAGAAAAGCAAAAATGCAAGCCGAATAACCAATAATCCAAAAAATCAATGATTACCCATTTAAGAGGCAAACTGGTTGAGAAAAACCCAACATACGCCATTGTAGAATGTGGTGGTGTTGGCTACTTTTTAAACATTTCACTGCATACATTTTCCTTGCTTTCGGACGAAGAGAACATTTTTATCTACACCGACTTATTGGTCAAAGAAGATTCCCATACACTTTATGGTTTTGCCGAAAGAGCAGAGCGGGATGTTTTCCGTTTACTGATATCCGTTTCCGGAGTTGGTGCCAGTACCGCGCGTACCATGCTATCTTCATTATCCCCATCCGATGTAAGGGATGCCATTGCCAATGGAGATGTTCCTATAATCCAGTCTGTAAAAGGGATTGGGGCTAAGACTGCCCAACGTGTAATCTTGGATTTAAAGGACAAAATTTTAAAAGTCTATGACATAGGCGAAGTTTCACAACAATCAAACAATACAAATAAAGAAGAAGCGTTATCTGCATTAGAGGTTCTTGGTTTTACCAGAAAGCAATCTGAAAAGGTAGTGGACAAGGTACTTTCCCAAGACACTTCATTAAGCGTAGAGAACATTATAAAACAGGCGCTGAAAAATTTGTAACTAGTTTGAAAAGAGGGGCAAAACCAATACTTAAACAGGCACGTTTTAGGTACATTTTCTTTGTTGTTTGTTTTCTGTCCATTTCTGTAACAATGGCACAGGATACCAATGAGCAGGCTCAGGATTCGGTAAAGACCGGGGTTGCTCTTGGTCGCCTCATTATGGAAAATCCGGATAGCATAGTTGCCAAGTACAGCTACGACCCCAAAACAAACACCTACGTTTACACCGAGAGCATTGGTGATTTTAATGTCAATTACCCATTGATATTGACTCCGGAACAGTATTACGAGCTTATCGAAAAGGAACGGATGAAATCCTACTTTAAGCAAAAAGCAGATGCTTATGCAGGAAAGAAGGAAGGTAGTGAAGAGGCTCGAAAAAATCTTTTGCCCAATTTTTATGTCAACAGCAACTTTTTTGAATCCGTTTTTGGAGGTAATACCATAGAAGTGATTCCGCAAGGATCGGTTGCTATGGATCTTGGGATTTTATGGCAAAAGAACGATAATCCGGCATTATCGCCCAGAAATAGAACCAATCTTTCTTTTGATTTTGACCAGCGCATCAGTTTAAGTTTGTTGGGAAAAGTGGGTGAACGTCTTCAAGTTACTGCAAATTATGATACCGAGGCTACTTTTGATTTTCAGAACTTGGTAAAACTGGATTACACCCCGACCGAGGACGATATACTTCGTAAAATAGAAATCGGTAATGTGAATATGCCGCTCAATAGCTCCTTGATTACGGGGGCACAGAGCTTGTTCGGTGTAAAAACACAATTGCAGTTTGGTAAAACTACAATAACCGCAGTATTCTCGGAACAACGGTCGCAAAGCAATACCGTGGTAGCGCAAGGAGGAGGAACCTTAAACGAGTTTGCCTTGACTGCTTTGGATTACGATGAGGACCGTCACTTTTTTTTAGCACACTATTTTAGGAATAATTACGATAGAGCCTTGGAGTTTTATCCTTTTATACAAAGTAGGGTGCAAATTACGCGTTTGGAGGTGTGGGTTACCAACAGGAATCAGCAAACGCAGAACGTCAGGAATGTTGTGGCCATTCAGGATTTGGGAGAGGCTATTTCCGATAATACCCGAATTGGCGTAAACAATGGTGACCCGGCAGGTTTTTTCAATTCCTCTGCAATAGCTTCAGGTTTGCCGCAAAATGCTGCGAACGCATACGACCCCAATCAAATAGGGAGTGGGGCCCTTACACAATCCATTAGGGATATTGCTACTGTGGAATCCGGATTCAATATACCTGGTTATACGGTAAACCAAGGGTTCGATTACGCCATTTTGGAAAATGCACGTAAGTTGGAACCTGGTCGTGACTACGAGTTTGATTCCCAATTAGGTTATATTTCCTTGAGCCAGAGCTTGAGCAATGATGAGGTTTTGGGTGTGGCTTTCCAGTACACCTACGACGGACAAGTGTTTCAAGTGGGCGAGTTTGCCAATGGTGGTGTGGATGCGACCACAATTCCACCCAACTCCAATCTAATCGAGAACAATTCCTTGGTGTTGAAATTGCTTAAGAGCAATATCACCAATGTACAAGATCCTATTTGGGATTTGATGATGAAAAACATCTATTCCACAGGAGCATATCAATTGAATCAGGAAGACTTTAAATTGAATATCCTCTATTCCGATCCTACACCGAGAAACTATATTACCCCCGTAGATCCCAATGCCGGATGGCCAACAGGTTTACAAGATCAAGTATTGTTGAATGTTTTCAACCTAGACCGATTGAATATCTATAATGATGTACAGCCGGGAGGGGACGGATTCTTTGATTATGTTGAGGGCATTACGGTAGATTCGCAATCGGGGCGAATTATTTTTACCAAGGTAGAGCCGTTTGGAGAGTATCTCTTTGAGCTTCTGGGCGGTGGGGTCTATGATGTGGACAATGACCAAGGATACAACCCCAATCAGCAACGATATGTTTTCCGAAACATGTATGCAAAGACCAAAGCAGCTTCGTTACAAGATGCCGAGAAAAATAGATTTCAGATTAAGGGACGATACACTTCGCAATCCGGAAATGGTATTCCGATCGGGGCGTTCAACGTGCCTCAAGGTTCCGTAACAGTAACTGCTGGTGGTCGTCAACTGCAGGAAGGAATTGATTATACGGTAAATTATCAAGCGGGTACGGTTCAGCTTTTGGACCCAAGTTTGGAAGCATCCAACACGCCGATAAATATTTCGGTGGAAAATAATGCTGTATTTGGTCAACAAACTCGAAGATTTGCCGGGGTAAACGTAGAACATAAATTCAACGATAAGTTTGTTTTGGGCGGTACTTTGCTCAACCTGAACGAACGACCGCTCACTCAAAAATCCAACTACGGAATAGAGCCGGTAAACAATACTATTTTTGGTCTAAATGGAAACTTTAGCACAGAAATGCCGTTCCTAACGCGTTTGGCGAACAAGTTACCGAATATAGATACCGATGTGCCCTCTAACCTTTCATTGCGTGGTGAAGTAGCTTTTTTAAGGCCCAATTCACCCAAAAATGCAGATTTTAGAGGGGAAACAACCACCTATTTGGATGATTTTGAAGGAGCTCAGGCGTTGATAGACATCCGTTCATCCTTGGGGTGGACCTTGGCAAGTCCGCCAGTAGAATTTTTAAATGATCGAACAGGTATCGATGTGGGGTACGAGCGAGCAAAGATGGCATGGTACACCATCGACCCTATTTTTTATACCAACCAAAGACCTTCTGGGATGTCGGACAACGATATTTCCTTGAACACTACGCGTAGGGTTTTTATAGATGAAGTATTTACCGAGACCGATATAGCACAAGGGCAGACCCAAGTGCAAAGCACTTTGGATATTGTGTATTATCCAAACCAGAAAGGCCCCTATAACGCCAATCCAAGCTTTGAGGCCGAAACTCCAGAAGCAAAGTGGGCAGGTATAATGCGGCCTTTGAGCAGTACCAACTTTGAGCAATCCAATGTAGAGTTTGTCCAGTTTTGGGTATTGGACCCTTATATTGATGGCGAAACCGCAGGGAACAATGCGGGCGAATTGGTTCTGAACTTGGGGAACATATCCGAAGACATTTTAAAGGACGGCCGCAAACAATATGAAAATGGACTGCCGGCAAGCACTAATAATGAGGTTCCTAGGGAAACTATTTGGGGACAGGTGCCATCTACACAATCCTTGGTGTATGCCTTTGATGCCGACGAAGCCAATAGAACGGCCCAAGATTTAGGTCTGGATGGGTACGGGGATGCCGAAGAAGCTGCCATTTATAACGGACCGGCAGAAGACCCTGCATTGGATAACTATCAATATTACTTGAACCGAGATGGTGGTATTTTAGAACGTTATTTGGATTTTAACAATACTCAGGGGAACTCCCCGGTGGCAGTAACCGATACCAATAGAGGTTCCACAACTTTGCCAGATGTAGAAGATATTGACAGGGATTTGACCATGAACACGGTAAACAGTTATTATGAATACCGAATTCAAATTAAACCCAACACCACTATAGATGATCAATATGTAACCGATATTCGCGAAGGACAGACCCCAACATTGCCCAATGGTACACAGTTGAACCGTAGATGGATTCAGTATAAAATTCCGTTGAGCGATTTTACCGATGCAGTTGGAGGAATCTCGGATTTTAGATCCATCAGTTTTATGCGAATGTACCTTACCGGTTTCTCGGATGATGTAGTGTTGCGATTTGCCACACTGGATTTGGTCCGTGGTGATTGGAGAACCTACACAAATTCTTTGCAGCCCAACGTGGACAACAATCCTTCTGACGATGCAACGGTTACCGATGTAAATACCGTAAACATTGAAGAGAATTACGGAAGGCAACCTATACCTTATGTGCTGCCTCCAGGAGTTGTTAGGGAGCAATTGAACAACAACAACACCATTATCCGCCAAAATGAGCAATCACTATCTTTTGTGGTGGAAAATTTGGAGTCCGAGGATTCCAGAGGAGTATTCAAAAATGTAAATATCGATGTGCGTCAGTACGAGCGTTTAAAAATGTTCATGCACGCCGAAAAAATATTCAATACCGATTATTCCGATAACGATACGCCTTTAGTAGGTTTCTTGAGAATTGGAACGGATTTCTCACAAAACTTCTATCAGCTGGAATTACCACTTCAATTTACCCCGTTTGGTTCTACATCATCAGAAGAGATTTGGCCAGATGTCAATGAATTGGATGTTGCATTGAGCGATTTGAGCAAGGTGAAATCCAAAGGAATATCCGATCAAACCTTGGACGAGGTCAATTATTATGAAATTGTTGATGGTGAAGCTGTGTTGGTAGATGAATTTGCGCCACGAACCTTGGGCAGGGTCCGAATCGGGATTCGGGGAAACCCATCCTTGGGAAGTATTCGTGGAATGATGGTAGGTATCAAAAATATCGATGATATTCCTGCACGAGGTGAAGTTTGGTTCAACGAACTTCGTTTGGCAGGATTGGAAAACAATGGGGGTTGGGCCGCTACGGCAGCTTTGGATGCGAATATGGCCGATTTTGCGAATGTGACCGCAACCGGAAGCAAAAGTACATCAGGGTTCGGATCTATAGATCAAACCCCTACAGAACGCGCTTTGGAAGATGCAATTTCCTACGATGTGGTGACCAATGTAAATGTGGGACAATTGTTTCCAAAGAAATGGAATCTACAACTACCGTTCAATTATGGTATTTCTGAAACCTTAATCACTCCAGAGTTTGACCCTGTTTACGATGATTTGCGATTGGACGATAGGATTGCCGCTGCTGCAACCCCAGAAGAAGCGGAAACCATAAAACAACAAGCAGAGGATTATACCAAGCGAACAAGCATCAATTTAATAGGTGTTCGTAAAAACAGGGGCGAAGAAGCAGAAGAAAATTTCTTCGATGTAGAGAATTTTACTTTCAACTATTCCTATAACGAAACAAACCATAGGGATTTTGAAGTGGCCGAGCTTAGAGATCAAAATCTATCAACGGGATTTGTGTACAATCATAATTTTAAACCAGCTCCTGTGGCGCCCTTTGCCAAAAAAGATTCCATGCTAACCGGAAAATATTGGCAGTGGCTAAAAGATTTGAACTTTAATGCCTTGCCAACAAGCGTGTCGTTAAATGCCAATTATAACCGTTCTTTTAATCAGCAAAGGTATCGGGATGTATTGGAGCCGGGAGTCGATGCATTGGAATTGCCATTGCTGCAGCAACGGAACTATCTGTTTAATTGGCAATACGCTCTCAATTATAGTCTGTCTAAATCCTTGCGCGTTAATTTAACGGCATCCAACAATAATATTGTCCGTAATTATTTTAACGTGGACGATAATCCGGATTCCGGAATCAACGAAACATTGGATTTATGGGATGGCTTTTTTGATATTGGAGAACCCAATCGCCATGCGCAGCAAATGCAGTTGAACTATGAGCTGCCATTTAGTAAGATTCCCTTCCTCAATTTTATAAACGCACAGTACACCTATACCAGTAATTTTGATTGGCAACGTGGTGGGGATGCGTTACGCGAGGTGGCCAACGAAGATATTAATATGGTACAGAATGCCAGCACCCATACTTTGACCGCGAACATGAGCATGCAGCGTTTTTATGACTTTTTGGGTCTTAAAAAACGAGATGGCAAAGTGACTGCGAACCAAACCCCAGTGAGAAGGGACAAGGCGGGAAATCCGGCCAATCAGACCAACGATAATGGCCCACGAAAAACGAGTAAAGGGTTCAATACTTTGGTGGATGTTCTTACCATGGTAAAAAGAGTGAATGTAAACTACAGCGAGAATAGGGGTACGGTGCTTCCGGGTTATACACAATCCATTGGGTTTATAGGTACGACCCGACCAACATTGGGCTTTGTTTTTGGTAGCCAGGCAGATGTACGTTTTGAGGCCGCGAGAAATGGCTGGTTAACGGATTACCCCGAGTACAGTACACAGTTTATGCAGAACACGAACAAGCAACTGAACATAACAGCTACTGCTCAGCCTACCCAAGATCTGACCATTGATTTGAGTGCCGACAGAAATTATATGAGTTCCACTCAGGAAAGTTATAGTCCAGAAGAGTGGAGCAATGGCTTGGACGGATTGATCAATGAAATGGGGAATTTTAGTATTTCCACGGTAATGATCGGTACCATTTTTAGTAAAAGTGATGAATTTGATTCAGAAACCTTTGAGCAGTTCAAACAAAATAGATTGACCATAGCCAATAGATTGGTGGCCGATAGAGGAGGAAATCCTGGCGAAGTGGATGACGAAGGTTTCCCGGAGCGCTATGGCAAGACCCAACAGGAAGTATTGCTTCCGGCATTTTTTGCTGCATATACGGGGCAGGATGTAGATCGTGTAAACCTGGATGCCTTTAGGGATATTCCAATTCCAAACTGGAACATAAAGTACACGGGGTTAATGAAAAATCGATGGTTTAAAAAGAAATTTAAACGATTCTCTTTAAGTCATGGGTACCGAGCGGCGTATAGTGTAAATTCTTTCCAGACCAATTTGGAGCGTCAGAATACCATAACAGACCCAGAAAATGGCGACTTTTTGCCAAAGACCCTGATCAATAATGTGGTGCTTACCGATGAGTTCAGCCCATTGATGCGTGTAGATTTTGAAATGCAGAATTCCTTTAGTGTCTTGGCAGAAGTAAGGACCAGCAGAACCTTGTCTTTGAGCTTTGATAATAATCTTTTAACGGAAATCAATGGCAACGAATATACCCTTGGTTTGGGATATCGTTTTAAGGATGTAAAATTCGTCACCAACATCGGAGGTGAAAAAACACGGTTAAAAGGAGATTTGAACCTTAAAGCAGACCTGTCTCTGCGAGATAATATTACCATTATCCGTAATTTGGATATCAACAATAATCAGATTACGTCCGGACAAAAGTTAATGTCCATAAAGTTTACAGCGGACTATGCCCTTAGTAAAAGTTTGAATGCTTTGTTCTTCTACGATCATTCATTTTCCGAGTTTGCGGTATCCACAGCATTTCCTCAAACAACTATTAATGCAGGATTTACATTGAGGTATAACTTTGGCAACTAATTCATTTTAATTACATTTTGTCTTAAAGTTTGTTTGAAAAGCTTTCAGCAATCCGTTACATTTGTCCATCTACAAATTCAAACTTAAAGTAATGAACATACCGTCAGAATTAAAGTACACAAAGGATCATGAGTGGGTCAAGATAGATGGAGATATCGCCACCGTGGGTATTACGGATTTCGCCCAGAGTGAATTGGGGGATATTGTTTACGTTGAAGTGGAAACCTTGGACGAAACTTTGGATAAAGAAGAGGTTTTTGGAACTGTTGAGGCCGTAAAGACCGTTAGCGACCTATTCTTGCCACTTAGCGGAGAGATTGTTGAGTTCAATGAAGCCTTGGAAGATGAGCCAGAGAAGGTAAACACCGATCCTTATGGCGATGGTTGGATGATCAAAATTAAAATGAGCGAAGCCTCCGAAGTGGATGGGCTTATGAGCGCAGATGATTACAAGGCCCTGATCGGTGCTTAAAAAAAACATATATACCTTATTATTTATAAGCTGGGCAATATTTATTACAATGCTCAGCTTATTTTCTTTCTCGAATATGGAGTTGGATGCCGGGCATCTTAATATCCCATACGCCGATAAGATCACTCATTTTATATTTTATATGGTCTTTGGTTTTGTAGGCTGTTTAAGTTTGCGGGAGAGAACCTTTGGAAGTCTGGGTATTCGCAAAACAGTACAAGTTGTTCTTGTTGTGGCTATAGCCTATGGTATTATAATTGAATTCTTGCAATATACGGTTACAACTGATCGCATGGCCGAATTTGGCGATGTTTTGGCAAATACGTTGGGCGCATTTGCAGGAATAGGACTTATTCGGTGGGTTTTTTCTAAGAAAAACCCGTTAAAATGGAAATTTTAATTGTTTATTTAACCAATTAATAATTAAATTAGCAAACACTAAATTAAGAAAAGGAGAAAAAGGATGGAACCAAAAAAGAACCCGAAAGCGGACGTAGGTAGAAACAGCGCACTATACTTTGTTATAGGATTGGCGGCTGTTTTGGCTTTGGTCTACGGAGCCATGGAGTGGAAAAAATATGACAAGGTCAATGATTACGACATCTCTATGAATGTTGAGGATCAGTTGGACGAGGAAGTGCCAATGACCGAGCAAATTAAAACTCCACCGCCACCACCGCCACCAGCCGCCCCCGAGGTAATCGAGGTTGTAGAGGATGAAGAAGAAGTGGAAGAGACCGTGATCGAATCTACCGAAACCAGTCAAGAGGAAGAGGTAGTGGAGATTGAGGAGGTTGAAGTAGAAGAAGTAGAAGAAGATATTTCAGTTCCTTTTGCAGTCATCGAAGATGTACCCGTATTTCCAGGTTGTGAAGGAGCCAGCGATAAAAAAGCATGTTTCCAAGAAATGATGCAGAAGCATATCCGTAAAAACTTCCGTTATCCTGAAATCGCTCAAGAAATGGGTGTTCAAGGTAGGGTGAGTGTTATTTTCGTTATCCAAAAGGATGGAAGCATCGGCAACATAAGAATGCGTGGGCCAGACAAGAATTTGGAGGCAGAAGCATTGCGTATCATCCAAAGACTTCCTAAAATGACTCCTGGAAAACAAAGGGGAAGACCGGTAAAGGTACCTTTTAGTATTCCGATTACATTTAAGCTTCAGTAAAAGCACATATAATTTCTGTCGAGGCAGGAATGGAAAAGCCCGAACGATTCTTCGTTCGGGCTTTTTTTATACAATTAACCCAAAGAATCATAAAACTTTAGCTTTGGTTGCAAAAGATACGTACTGGCGTTATCTTTGCCAGCCAATAATAGATGTGGATGAAATCTGCCGTAGGTTCCGTAAAAAATAACTCCCTTTCCTTACTATTTTCAGATTTTAAGGAGATTACCAAGGCCAAATTGGCCATTAGCGTGGTTTTCTCTTCCATTGCCGGATACTTTTTGGGAGCCTACCAAATCAATTTGGTTTCCGTTTTATTGCTGATGTTCGGCGGTTATTGTATGGTAGGTGCATCGAATGCGTACAATCAAATCATTGAAAAAGATTTGGACGCTTTGATGAAACGGACCAAGAACAGACCTATTCCGTCTGGAAGAATGTCGGTGCGAACGGCGTTGATCATTGCCATTGTATTAACGGTTCTTGGTGTATTGTCCTTATTTGCCCTAAGTCCAAAAACGGCTATGTTCGGGGCAATTTCTATTTTTTTGTACACTAGTGTTTATACTCCCTTAAAAACCAAGTCGCCACTTTCGGTATTTGTAGGTGCTTTTCCCGGAGCCATTCCCTTTATGTTGGGATGGGTCGCTGCCACGGACGAGTTTGGAATTGAGCCTGGGACATTGTTCATGATTCAGTTTTTTTGGCAATTTCCCCACTTTTGGGCGTTGGGCTGGATGTTGGACGAAGATTACAAGCAAGCAGGATTTAAAATGCTGCCCACCGGAAACAAGGATAAAGGCACAGCATTGCAGATAATTCTTTACACCATTTGGATGATTGTGATATCGATTATACCGGTTTTTGGTTTTACAGGAAGATTGCAATTGTCAATTCCGGCCGCTGCGATTGTGTTGTTGTCCGGATTGGTCATGTTGTTTTTTGCATTCAAATTATATGAGAACAGGGATAACCCATCGGCCCGAAAGCTGATGCTGGCCAGTGTAACCTACATATCATTGATTCAAATTATATACGTAATAGATAAGTTTATAAGCTAAGATGGATTTAACCCAAGGAACAGCAAAGGAGAAGAACAGAAGGGCAAAAAAGATGATGCTCTGGTTTGGTATAGTGAGTTTGATCATGGGCTTTGCCGGTTGGACCAGTGCCTACATTGTAAGTAGTAAACGAGAGGATTGGGTAAGCGACATGGAATTGCCCAGTGCCTTTTTTATAAGTACAGCTATTATTGTTCTAAGTAGTATTACTTATTTAATGGCCAAAAGGGCAGTGGCCAAGGACAATCAAAAAGGAGCTACCATGTTTCTATTGATCACCTTGGGCTTGGGGATAACTTTCATCTCTTTGCAGTTTTATGGTTTTTCCCAAATGTTGGAGAGCGGATATTATTTTACCGGTCCCACTAGCAATATAAAATTGTCCTATGTATTTTTGCTGGCAGCGGTGCATATTGCACACGTGGTAGCAGGATTGATAACCCTTTTGGTGGTATTGGTTCAGCAGCTAAGAAATAAATATGCCCCGGACAATATGTTGGGAATGGAATTAGGTGCCTCATTTTGGCATTTTTTGGATTTTATCTGGGTATATCTTATTCTATTCATGTATTTCGTAAAATAAATTTTGATTGAAGCAGTTTTCATTCAAGTTTATCTTTTCCAATACATCAAAAAATGTAAATTTGTGAAAGTTTTAATAAAACGACCTTTTATATGGATGCAACGGTAAGTACCGGTACAGAAGACAGCGTTTGGGGAGGTGGAAACAAACCACTCGGCGCTAGCTATGGAAAAATGATGATGTGGTTCTTTATCATGTCGGATGCCTTGACCTTTTCCGGGTTTTTGGTGGCCTACGGATTTTCAAGATTTAAGTTCATAGAACTATGGCCCATTGCCGATGAGGTATTTACCCACGTACCCTTTTTCCATGGGAACTACCCTATGTATTACGTAGCCTTTATGACCTTTATTTTGATTATGTCATCCGTTACCATGGTATTGGCGGTGGATGCAGGTCATAAAATGAAGCAGAAAAGTGTTATTCTGTACATGTTCCTTACTATTATCGGTGGAGCAATTTTCGTTGGATCACAGGCATGGGAATGGGCAACCTTTATAAAAGGGGATTACGGAGCTTTGGAAACCAACTCCGGAAGAATTCTTCAGTTTGTAAACGCAGAGACTGGTGAAAGGGCTGCGTTGGCCGATTTTGCCAAGACCCTACCAGAAGAGAGAGTAAAGCACCAACCAAGTGAAGGTATCTGGTTCGAAGGCGAAGGCTACAAAACCTCCTATTCTTTAAACGAGGTTGTAGAAGGATTTAAGGCTACGCCGAACATCTTGATCCGTACCGAACAATTGAACGAAGAAGGCGAAAAAACACTTTTGGATAGAAAACAATCCTTGGCAAAAATATTGGAGGCCAACCAAGTGGTGGAAGGAGCGAATCTGGTACACAACGAATATGGTCACAGATTGTTTGCAGACTTCTTTTTCTTTATCACTGGATTTCACGGTTTCCACGTATTCTCTGGTGTAGTCATTAACATTATCATTTTCTTTAATGTGATTTTGGGTACATACCAACGTAGAGGACATTACGAAATGGTAGAAAAAGTCGGACTCTACTGGCACTTTGTAGATTTGGTATGGGTATTCGTATTTACATTCTTTTATTTGGTATAAAACATTCAGCATAAATGGCACACGAACATAAACTTGCAATATTTAGAGGACTTTTAAAATTTAAGTCGAACACCCAAAAGATTTGGGGAGTGCTTATCTTCCTTACAATAGTTACAACTGTTGAGGTTGTATTGGGTATAATTAAACCAAGATCCTTGACCCATAGCTTCTTTTTGGGTATGAAGTTGATCAACTGGGTATTCATTATCCTAACTCTGGTGAAGGCCTATTATATTGCATGGGACTTTATGCACCTAAGGGACGAAAAGACTTCCTTAAGAAGAGTTATCGTATGGACTCCCGTATTCCTGATCTGTTATTTGATATTTATCTTGTTGTTCGAAGCGGATTATATCTATAATGTTTTTAAGGATGGGTTCATAACTTGGAACTTTTAATAAAGCGTATTTAACAAATTAAAAAGACGGTTTTCCAACCGTCTTTTTTTATTTTTGTACGGATGTAACACTATGAAGAAGAAAATTGTTTTAGCCGTTCTTTTTGTTCTCCCTGTGGTGGTCTATTTATTTTTTGCATCAGGGGTAAATAACTTTGGGCGTTTGCCGATACTAAGTGAAAATGTATCCGACGTCGCGGTATTCGACCCCTCCGTTACGTTCAAAGATAAAATAACCATCTTGGGTTTTTTGGGCGATAATGTCAGCGCAAAACAAGGGAACGCATTTAACCTCAACCAAAAAATCTACAAAAGGTTCGGGGAATTCAACGATTTTCAGATGGTAATGGTGGTTCCAGAAGGAAACAAAGAGCAAGTTGAAGCCTTAAAAAGCGAACTGGGTAAACTTTCCGATATCGACAAATGGCATTTTGCCTTTGGAAACGAAGATGAGATAAAATCACTTTTTAAAACCCTACAGAGCAACATCACTTTGGATGATCATTTATTTACCCCAAATGTTTTTATAATAGATAAAGACCTAACACTTAGGGGTAGGACCGATGATGAGGATGAAGGCGTCAAATATGGTTTTGATACGTCATCTGTAGCAGAATTGAACAACAAAATGGTGGACGATGTCAAGATTATCTTGGCAGAGTACCGTTTGGCCTTAAAAAAGAACAATGCCAACAGGAGCAAATAATAAAAAGAAGCATACCTACATTTGGGTGTCCGCAATTATTCTGATTTTTGGAATATTCGCTGTTTACGAAATTACAAAGCGTGTAAAAGGAGGTACTATTGTAGAGAATGATCGTATGAGCTCCAGTGTCAAAAATGCGGAAGTTGGTTTTATTGTAAACCAGGGTGAAAAGCGAAAAGTACCGTCATTTTCTTTTTACAATCAAGACAGTGTATTGGTGACCAATAAAGACTTTTTGGGAAAAGTTTATGTAGTTGACTTCTTTTTTACGACATGCCCGACCATTTGCCCGATAATGACCAAAAATTTGGTGTCGATCCAAA
Source organism: Algicola sp. (assembly GCA_018222835.1). Taxonomy (GTDB): domain Bacteria; phylum Bacteroidota; class Bacteroidia; order Flavobacteriales; family Flavobacteriaceae; genus Flagellimonas. The sequence continues at coordinate 49,297 of JAAEZN010000012.1, forward strand.
ATACATTTACAGAGAGCGAAGATTTTGGAGTTGCATCATTTACTATCAACCCAAGATATGATACCCCTTCCGTGCTAACGGCATATGCCGACAAATATGGGATTACCGATAAGGATTGGCATTTAATGACTGGGAATCAGGAAAAAATCTATCAATTGGCACAAGAAGGCTTTTACATTTTTGCCAACGAAGATCAGGAGGCACCAGGCGGTTTTGAGCATTCCGGTATGTTCGCCTTGGTAGATAAAAATGGGTATATTCGTTCCCGGTCGGACGAATATGGTAATCCGTTGATCTACTATCGCGGAACCATTACCGAAGAGCAAGGAGAAAATTCAGATGGGGAGACCCAACAGATTACCATATTAAAAGAGGACATTAAAACACTATTGGAGGAATGACCGAGGACTTTTCATTAAAGGAGAAACGGTACAACAGATTGATTACCGTTGTATCAATTGCAATCCCCTTGGTGGTTGCATTGTTGTTCGGATATAAGATACCCAACGCAAAACCACTATCTTTTTTGCCCCCGATTTACGCAAGTATAAATGGCCTAACGGCGGTTTTATTGATTGTAGCCATTATTGCCATCAAAAATGGACGTCAATTGATTCATCGGAGGTTAATGATGGTCAACATCTCCCTTTCTGCATTGTTTTTAGTAATGTATGTGGCGTATCATATGACTTCCGAATCAACAGTTTATGGAGGAGAGGGCCCCATCAAATATGTGTATTATTTTATTTTGATGACCCACATTGTATTGTCCATATCGGTGATACCTTTGGTATTGATAACCTACTCAAAGGTGTATTTGGACGATTTTGAAAGCCATAGGCAATGGGCAAAATACACTTTTCCTATTTGGCTTTATGTCGCAGTAACAGGTGTGTTGGTTTACCTTATGATTTCTCCCTACTATCCTTATTAAGATCTCCATGAAAACAAAACTACTTGTCATACTACTCATTCTATTCGTTTTTCCAACTGTTTCGGAAGCTCAATGTGCTATGTGCCGAGCGGTGGTGGAAAGCGAGGCCGATGGCAAAACTGCGGAAGCGATCAATAATGGAATCGTTTACCTTATGGCCGTTCCTTATATTTTGGTGGCAAGTCTATTTTACTTCATTTACAGAAAAATGAGGAACTAAACCTTCGTAATCAAGGTTTTTTGCCTAAAACTGTAACAATTAGCGATTTCCATTGTCTTATTGATGTACTTCAGGGTAACCCATCAATCAAAATCGCTAACTTATGTTCGACCTGGAAAGGTGGCAAGAGATATTTGACACCATACGAAAGAACAAACTTCGCACATTTTTAACCGGGCTCTCCGTAGCTTCCGGCATTTTTATTTTGGTAATTCTGCTAGGTTTTGGGCAGGGCATGAGAAATGGGATAGAGAACGAGTTCAAAGAAGATGCCTCTACCAGTGTATGGGTATGGCCCGGTGTAACCTCCAAGGAATACAAAGGCCTAAACCCCGGAAGGCGAATTCAACTTGTTAATGAAAATTATACCAAAGCCAATGCCATGTTCAAGAATGATCTTGAATATAGTTCTTCTAGAGTCTTTGTTAGAGGGGTAAGTGTCAACTACGGTAAAGAGGCATTGATTTACGGAGTACAGGGGGTAGCCTCGGATTTTCAATTTATAGAAAACGCTAATATGCTGGAGGGGAGGTTCATTAATTATCAAGATGAAATCTCCAATGGTAAGGTGGCCATCATCGGCAATAAAATAAAGAAAGACGTTTTTGGTGAGGTCAAGACCCCAATAGGCGAGTTTATCGATATTTCGGGCATTCCCTTTAAAGTAATAGGGGTGTACAAAGAAATGGAAGATCGTGAAGAGGAACGGATTTACATCCCTATTACAACAGCGCAAAGAACTTTTAATGGTGGCAATCGGGTAAACAACATGGCATTTGCCTTGCCTGCGGTGGAGAATTTTGACGAGGCCGTGGCCCAAGCGATTGATTTTAAAAACGGACTAAGGACATACCTTCAACAAACCCATACCATAGCTCCGGACGATACGGGCGCTATTGAAGTGTGGAGTGCCATGGAAGAGGCCAAACGCTATTACGGGCTTACCAATAATATCAAATTGTTTTTTTGGTTTGTAGGTGTCTGTACCATAATCGCAGGAGTAGTCGGTGTAAGCAATATAATGATGATTGTTGTTAAAGAACGTACCCGGGAAATTGGAATTAGGAAAGCATTAGGGGCAAAACCTTGGTCCATAATTGGCATGATCTTGCACGAAGCAATATTTGTAACGGCAATTTCAGGATTTGGCGGACTCATCTTTAGTATGGCACTATTGGAAATAGTTGGGCCCAATATTGAAGTAGATTATATCATGAATCCATCCGTAAACTTCAACGTGGCCTTTTCCACAGTGATTGTATTGATCGTTGCCGGTACTTTGGCTGGGTTTATTCCGGCATATAGGGCAGCAAAAGTTAAAGTAATAGAATCTCTTAGAGATGAATAATCCGTTCAACCGATATGTTCAATAAAGATAGATGGCGGGAAATTATCGAGGTGCTCACCACCAACGTGTGGCGAACCATCTTCACTGCTTTTGGTGTATGTTGGGGCATATTTATCCTTATAGTACTTTTAGCTGCGGGCAAGGGTCTGGAGAATGGTATAAAACAAGACTTTGGGAATATTGCAACAAATACCATGTTTATGTGGACTCGGGCCACGACCAAAGGTTACGAAGGGCTCCCAAAAGGTCGAAGATTTGAATTTAAAATTGATGATGTACAGGCCATTCGGGACAATGTTCCCAACCTCAGGTTTATTTCTCCCAGAAACCAATTGGGCGGATTCGGAGGTAACAATAATGTGGTTCGCGGAATACGTACAGGAGCTTATAATGTTTATGGTGATTACCCGGAAATCATCAATCAAGATCCAATGGCCGTAACCTCAGGGCGCTTTTTAAATTACAACGACATCAATGAAAAAAGAAAGGTGGCCATTATAGGACAAGGCGTAAAAAACGACCTGTACGATAAAGATGAGGATGCGCTTGGAACCTATATCAAAATTCAAGGGGTCAATTTTATGGTGATAGGCACTTATAAAAAGAACAATAGTGGAGGGGGCGAAGAAGGTCAAAAAGAAATATTTGTGCCCTTTACTTCCTTTTCCCAAGCATTTAATCGTGGCGAGGATGTGGGTTGGATGGCCATAACTGCCAACAACGGTAGTTCCATTTCCCAACTTAAGGACAAAATTGTAGATGAGATGAAGAAACGCCATAAAGTACACCCCGAAGATACCCGTGCTGTTGGCTATTTTGATCTGTACGAGCAATATAATCGTGTGGAAAGCCTCTTCGGGGCATTAAAGGCTGTTGCCTATATTGTAGGAATTATGGTATTGCTTTCCGGGATTATTGGCGTGAGCAACATTATGCTGATTGTAGTAAAGGAACGTACCAAGGAAATTGGGATACGCAGGGCCCTGGGCGAACAGCCATGGTCCATAAAAAAGCAAATTTTGATGGAATCCATATTTCTGACCCTTATTTCGGGCATGGTAGGTATCATTTTCGGCTCATTGGTCATTTTTGGAATCAATTCCCTTTTGGACAGTGTAGGCCCAGTGG
>JAAEZN010000112.1 GCA_018222835.1 Algicola sp.
AAAAAGCTGAAATATTGAAGGATATGCTGGTCGAGGCCGGTTTTGAGGCAAAAGTAGTCTTGGAGCAAACTGAAATTACCGAAGAGAAAGTAAAGAATATCGTATTTCGTGACAACCAAGCAGCATTTGCACCTCCCATCAGCAAAAAACAACTCAAAAAATGGAAGAGATTGCTAGGGGCAAACGATACCAATGGAAAAGTCCAACAATTATTGGAACTCGATGAAAAATGCACAAACTTGGCAGATAGGCTTGTATCACAGCTGACTGAAAAACAATATTCGGCCATCAAGCCCAATTCCTTCCGCTTTCACCAAAACGAAGTCCCCTCCGTGGTATATCTTCAGGATGGAGTAGAACATTACGCCCATGTTTTTGATTCGCAAGTGCCAGTGGGTCAATTACATCCAACTAATCAAGACCATAAGTTCAAGGATGCCCCGAAAATTTCCCAGGTACGCGAAGAGGATATAAACATTTCACTGACGTATAGAACGGCCATTGATTATTGGGAAGAAAAGGAGCTCCTTTCCGGGACATGGAAACTGAGCGATTTAATCGGCAGTACAATGCAGATACAGTTCATGAAGAATATGGACTTCACCCAACAGGCCACAAAGTCCATTTCCGACATCAGCACATTCACGCCCTGTTTTGCCTATCAGAAACTTGATCAGGACCTGCCTTTTATGGAAGAACGCTCGCTTGTGGGCGAACCTATAACATTGGAAGGGAAAGAAATCCTTAAAAACGTGGTAGTCAAAGAAGAGAGTGGAAAGCTTGGAGATGTTTCACAAGTAGAGACTTTTGAAGTAAAGGCCACAGCAATGGCTTTTCCTAAAGTGAAATTGGAACTATACCCAAAGGATGGATCGGGAACCATTGTTGAAGGATTGTCCGCTGCCAATTTTAAGATAACCGATAATGGTAAAGCCGTTACTGGATGGTTGGAACAAAATGTGTTTTCCCCAAAGATCATGCTGCTCTACGATACTTCATTGAGTATGCCTACAACATATCGGGGAGACGGTGCAAAAGAATTTGCAGCATCGCTTGAGGAAATGGTAAAGGAAATGTATCCACACGCCAGTGTCAGGAGCAAGGCAACCACTTCCAATGTGTATACGTCGCTTTTAAAGGCAAAACAAAGCAATTCGGACTTGATATTGTACGCTACCGATGGCCACAATGACGACCAATTCCAAGCCGAATACAAAGATGTTTACGAAACGGGGCCACCAGCCATTTTGTTGAATGTTTTTAATGTTGATACCTTTTATAAACACTTACGGGAAAATTTTGACTTTAATGAGATTCCTGCCGATGACCAAGAAAAAACAAAAGAGGAGATTCAAAACATCATTTCACAGATGTCTTTTCCCCCTTATGTACTTACCTACCATTCTTTTGAGGAAGAAAAGGAACATCACATAAATGTGTCCATTAAAGAAAAAGAGCTTTCAGATGAAACAACAATTGCATTTCCCAAACCAAACAATCTTTACTTAGGTGAACGGATTATAGGGCTATATGTTGAGATGAGTTGGAGAAGCAATAAAATAAAACGTACTCTGGCCGGTTGGGACAATTACTTGGACAGGGACCGATTCACACCCAGCCGAAAATATATTGACGATGTACATGAAATGATGCTGGGCGGTGCCATGCTTGCCTTTGAACGGGAAGCCCCCACCTTGTCCGTGAGACTCACCGAATACCTGAAATCTTTAGTCAGCAATGAAGAGTGGTTCACGGCCCAACAAGGGAATGACACCAAAAAAGCAGTTGAAGCACTGGAAAAGGGCACATTTGGATACCCACCGTTGTTACTTACCATGATGCAACCGTTGAATCAACACGTCACGGAGGAATCCATTACCTATCCCAGCCAATTCCGTTCCTGTTTGTTAAGAATGAAGCCCGGCTATTATAAGGACAGAACAAAAGTCCTGTTCGATTATCTGCCCACTGCAAAATATGCCAGCATAACCAGGTCGGGGACCAAAAGGGACAATCTCTACGAAACGGTTAAAAAGACAGCCCAGTTTGCCTTTTTGGAAGAAGCCGTATTTGAGGACAATGCTGTAAAACAATTACAAGGACATGATTTGGTGTGTTTGCACAATATCCGAAATGAACCAGAATACGGGTATAACATATTGAAAAATAAGCACAAAGTTTTCCAGAACCGGATTTTCAGGGAGAATCAATTGTCTTTTTTTGATAGGGATATGAATGTCCCATCATACTATGAAGTAGATCGAAACACAGGGGAACTTCGGGGAATATTGCCAGATGGAAGTGGCGGTGGAAGCTCCTCGACTGCAGAACAGTTAATGGCGCTGAAAAATGTGATGGATGAATATAAAAAAGTGGTGGCGGGAATTCAGCTCATGATGATGATTCCGGGAGCTGCAACATCGGCGGCCCCTATCGTGGCATTGTACAGCATGACATTGGTAAAACTATATGCCTTTGCCACAGAAGCCATTATAGTGATGAATCCCGATAAATTGGAAGGACAAGTAAGCTTGGCCTTGAAAGAATTGGCCTGTAATGTATATAAAAGTATCATTATGACTTTTATTGGAAAAATGGGAGCTGGAAAGGCACAAGGAGTCATCACCGGCATGGACGGGTTGGAAAACTTAATAAACATGATGGGGGATGATGAATTTTCATTTTTGCCCTGCCCTTCGGCTTAAAATATTCATTGTTGGTGTTACGCGATTTGGTTAAAATTGGAATTTGGTGATTACTACTTTAGGAGGAACTTTTGCAAATCTGGTGTTGTTCCTTATGAGACGGAGAAAGCCCCTTCTTTCCACAATTCCTATAGTACCATACAAGCAGGAAATTGTAATCTAATTCGCTTGTGCCAGATTGCGTGTCTCAGGACTCACCCCCACGTTTTGTAGACTTGCTTGCCAATCGATATGAATTGGTTTGAAGCCTATCCAGTATTGATAGGACAAAGCCATGCAAGCATTGGGAAAAGACAATTTTGAATATCTTCTACTTTATTGGCCATGACTGGAAAATTACACGCGGTCATTGCCTGCACAAATAGATTTAGAATTAGTAAAATAGCAAGCGAAACAAGTTTCGCGCTGCAAGCGTCCCAAACCTTACCAAACTAATACTACTGAGCGAGGCAATTTTATCTGTCAATGGAAAACATTCTTCTCATCCTTTGAGATAATCCAAAGTTTGTTTGAATCACTTTTATACTGCTCCAACCTCCCTTCCGTTATTTTAAACTTTAGATTGCTTTTCCATAGGCCAAATTTTGTTTTTTCGTCAAATTGCGTCAATTTTTTCGTCAAAAATTTCCAGTATTTATATGGCTTCCCGAAGGGTTTACTGTAGATTTCCGAAAAGTCTACTGTAGACCCTGATTTTGTACAGTATTCCAAAAATGATTCAATTAATTGGTTTTCAACTTGTTGAAGACCCAAAAACAACCGTGATGGCGCAATTTGCGCATCACCCTCTTGCTATTCGTTTTTTCACGCGAGCGTGAAAACCCAAACACCTTTCTTTGGTGTATAGAGTAAAAATAAATTCAGTTTTTTTATTAGGAGTCGATGATTGAACTTATCTTCCTAAACACTATAAAAAACCGAAAGAAACCAAGCGCAAAATTTAGAGATAAGAATTTAAAGTTTCAGCGTTTCGCTATGTTTCATTCGATTTCTTTTTTAAATCTGACTCAATTGACGTTTCCAATTTGCTTCTCAAAATCTCCATATCCTCACCAACCTTCCTTTCCAACACCTTTGCATAAATCTGGGTGGTGGTAAGTTTTCGATGTCCCAACATTTTAGAAATGGTTTCTATGGGTACACCATTGGTCAAGGTAACTGTCGTGGCGAACGTGTGCCTTGCCATATGAAATGTCAAATTCTTTTTGATTTTTACTTCACTTGCAATCTCTTTCAAATAAGCATTCATCTTTTGGTTGGAGATTCTTGGAAACAAAGTGTTGTTAATGATGGATCTAGAATCCTCTTTATAAAGTTCAATCAAGTCAAGAGCTTTTTTTAAAAGTGGTATTTTGACCGGGTTATGGGTCTTCTGTCTTTTGGTAATTATCCAATATTTTTTGTCTATTCCCATGACCACATTATCTTCCGTTAGAAGCATTAAATCCGTATAACATACCCCTGTATAGCAACTGAACACAAAAAGATCTCTGACGGTTTTCAGCCGATTGCTATCAAGTTTGAGCTCTTCAATCGCTTGAAGTTCCCCGGAACCTAAATACTCTCTATTCGTAGGAGTCAATCTCTGCTTAAACTGTCTAAAAGGGTCTTTATCTATCCACTCCAGCCGATAAGCCAGGGAGACCATTTTCCTCAGTCTTTGAATATGCTTCATTACAGCATTGTTACCAATTTGCTTTTGATAGTGATTAGGTTTATGCTTGCGAAGAAAATTTTCAAAGTCAAGGATAAACTTATAGTTCAGTTCATCAAGTCTGATGTCTTCCAATTTTAATTTTGTTTTCAAGAATAAAAAGATATACTTCTGGCTTGTCAGGTAGAGTCTTGAGGTATTTCCGTGGAGCTTGGGAAACATATTCGAATTATGGTAGGACACTAAGTCCTTCATGGTAAAATGTTGATTTTCCACTTCCTCATCCATAAATCTGGCCTTTACACTCTGAGGAGTGATGTGCCTACCCTCTATGCGTAATTGTTGAAATGACTGAAACAACCCGGAGTAGAACTCATCAAGATATTGGTTGGTTGATTTAGCATGTATGGAAGAATTATTTACACGCTGTTTATTTGAATCCCATTCATTGATTGGAATCCTCCGCTTTAAACTGATGTTGAGCTTTTTTCCATTTACAGAAATCCTGGCATAAATGGGAGCTTTGCCATTTTTAGACCTACTAGAATAAAGCCAAAACAGGACGGAAAATGTGGAATTTGACCTCATAATTGTCTTCTTTTAGTTAAATGTTGACGAAGATGAAAGTCAAATCAAATCGAGTATATCAACTAAATTACTGAATTTTAATTACTTATCTTAAAACAGCAACCTGAAAAATGTTGACGATTTGTGAACTCTAAAAGCCGAAATCAAAGGAATTCAATTGAAATCAAAAAATATTAAATGTCTGATTTTCATTTATTTAATGATTTGTTGAATCATTCGGAAGTCAAAAAGTAGCCCCGGCAAGAATCGAACTTGCATCTAAAGTTTAGGAAACTTCTATTCTATCCATTGAACTACGGGGCCATTTATAAAAATGGATTGCAAAAATATGCTTTTTTGGAAAAACTTTATAAGGCGCGGGAATCAATTTTTACTATCCTGAGAGCCATACTCTTGTAGTAATTATCTATCTACGCTTTTTTTCCTCGTCCTTGAGAACCTTTTCCAGATAGGATCGGGACAAAGGTTTATCCACATAACCTGAAATAACATTATGACGTTTCGCAATGGTACGATCGGTTGAATTTGTGAAAGCAGAAAGAATATAGACACTGGGGAGCTTATGACCCTTAAAAAGGTTCTGAAGGTTTTCAAGAAAATCCCAGCCATTCATTCCATCCATAACTAAATCCAAAAAAATGATATCGGGAAGTTTGGAGTAATCCTCAATTGAGGTAAAGCAAGCCTGAATCCCCTCTTCTCCACTGGAACAGGTTACTATTTCAAAATCGCCTTGTGATTGCTGAATACAATATCGAGTCGCAAATTGCGACACCAAGTCATCGTCTATGATAAACGTAGTTAACTTCATGTAGGGACTATTACGTAAGTTTGGGTGCCCCAAAGCTAGAAGTCAGCCATCAATGAACCATTCATTTTCGTTGTTTGGCCCAAATATCCGGTTGATTTTACCTTAATGCGGTAATTTACCCCTCATAATACCATATAAGAAAGCCCCAAGCAAGGCGCCAACCAAAACAATTAGAATTGGCCAATACCCAGCTCCTACCAAAATATATATGGGCCCTGGACAAGCTCCTGCCAAAGCCCAGCCCAATCCAAAAAGGGTTCCGCCAAGAATATATCGGGCAAAAGATTTTTCCTTATCCTGTATGTTTATCGCTTCTCCAAAAAAGGATTTGGTTTTTGATTTTTTGATCCATTGGACCAACACCACTCCTAAAGCCAATGCTGACCCAATAATCCCATACATGTGGAACGAATCGAACTGGAACATTTCATAGATCCTAAACCATGATGCCGCTTCCGATTTGTAAAGGACAATTCCCAAAAAAGTACCTATAAAAATATATGCCAAGTTCTTCATGATGCAAAAATTAAGGGGAACAACAAGTGAACCATGATCAATCCACCTATAAAAAATCCAATAACAGCGATAAGGGAAGGTCGCTGTAAATTACTCAAGCCTGAAATGGCGTGTCCAGAAGTACAGCCTCCTGCATAACGCGTTCCGAAGCCGACCAAAATTCCTGCAATCAAAAGTATGATCCAAACCTTAGGGTCGGACAACGATTCCATACTAAAAAGCTCTGTAGGTAAATAGGTTTTTCCAGCGCTATCAAATCCCAATTCCTGAAGTTTGGTTACGGTTTTGGGTGAAATATCCACTGCGGGATTGGGCGACAACCAATGTGCCCCTAAAAATCCACCAATTACAGAGCCAAGAACTACTAATAAGTTCCATCGTTTGGATTTTATATCTACTTTGAAGTAATCTGAGAATTTTCCAGCACCTCCGATGGAACAAAAAGTCTCGAGGTTAGAGGACATTCCGAAGCGTTTGCCCATTAAAATGAGCAATGCCATACAAATGGCAATTAGGGGCCCAGCTACATACCAGGGCCAAGGTTGATAAAGCATTTTCGCGAGGTTTTGTGCAAATGTCACGAAAATGCTTTAATTATCAAATATGGGTGAAGTTTAGCAACAGTTCTTTTCGCCGTCAGATACCCCAAACTTTTTCAAGATATCCTCCAACAAACACCATTTGGTCAAGGATGATTGTAATAAATTGGCTCCGACAAATGCGGTAAACCATAGCCAGTTCTGACTCACATAAATGGCCAAAATCAAACTGATCAATATAAATGTTCCTGCTACTCCTCTTACAATTCTATTTCTCATGCTAAAATTTTAAACGGTTCTTTCTATGGGTAATTCTATGGCCCTGATCGGGTTTGTGGTTTCACTTTCCTCGTTGAATTGTTTGATCAACTTGAACAATTCGGTCACCTTTTCTTCTTCGGTGAACGAAAAGAACATGTTTGAAGCAGCCCCACCTTTTTCACTGGGAAACCAACTGCTGGTGTACATTAATGGCGCAGCACTTTTGTATCCATCGATGTCGGATTCGCTAAAACTGTCCACTCCTGCTTGTTTAAAGAGTTTAAAAACTTGGCTTTTATACTCTTCGACTGTGGTAACAATGATCATTTTCATCTTACTTGTAATTTTTACGTTCAATCATATAATACACCAATGGCACCACCAATAGCGTCAATACGGTAGACACTATGGTTCCACCCATAAGTGATATGGCCAACCCTTGGAAAATGGGGTCGAACAAGATCACAAAAGCTCCAATAACAACGGTTCCTGCCGTTAACAAAATAGGTGTGGTACGTACGGCACCGGCTTCAATTACGGCTTGCTTTAGGGGAACTCCCTCATTCAACCTAAGGTTGATGAAATCGATAAGCAATACCGAATTCCGCACCATGATCCCCGCCAAGGCGATCATCCCGATAAAGGAGGTTGCGGTAAAAAATGCGCCCAACATCCAGTGACCCAACACAATTCCGATCAAGGAAAGTGGAATGGCCACCATCATCACCATTGGCGCTTTAAAGTTTTGGAACCATCCCACGATCAACATATAAATGATCACAATTACACCAAGGAATGCAATTCCCAAATCACGGAATACCTCAAGGGTTATTTGCCATTCCCCATCCCATTTTACCGTGTAGTCATCCTCATACTGGGGTTGCTCCATGTAGAGCTCGTTAATGGAATAGCCTTGAGGTAGCTCCAATTGATTTAACTTATCCGTCATGCCCAAAATGGCATACACTGGGCTTTCCAGTTCACCAGCCATATCGGACATCACATATACCACTCGCTTTTGGTTTTTTCTATAGATGCTTTTGGCTTTAGTCCCCTCTTTAATGGAAACCAAATCACCAACTGACACCATATTCCCTTGTTGCGATGTTATTTTTAATTGTTGAATTTGATCCAAGCTCGATTTGTCCTTTTCACTAACGGATAACACAATTCCGATTTGGTCAAATGCTTCTTCACGATAGATGTGGGAAACGGGCTGCTCACGGAAAGCCATGGCCATCACTTGAACAATTTGCTGGGGTGTTACACCATAAAGCATCGCTTTTTCTTTGTCCACCACAAAATCGTATTCCACTTGATCGTCCTCAACCATCCAATCCACATCCACAACATCGGTGGTATTGTTCAAAATACCTTTTACATCATCGGCCAAAGCAATTTGTTTGTCGTAATCGGGCCCATACACCTCAGCAACAATGGTGGACAATACAGGAG
>JAAEZN010000013.1 GCA_018222835.1 Algicola sp.
ATAAAAACAACACGACCCAATTCAAAGAATCTCTATATAATGATATGGAGTGGAGAATGGTGGACTCTCAACGTGGAGACCAAAAACCTACCCAACAGGCCCAAGAGTTTTTTGTGGAGGTCACCAAGGAACTGGACAAAGAAGTCAACGCCCTTAATTACTTAGTAGAGAGCCAAGCATCGCTGATCAACCAGAAAGTAGATCAAAACAAAATCAAAATGATTGCTACACAATAATTAGAAGTATGATCAATAAAAAAGCGCTCTTTATAAGAGCGCTTTTTTATTGGAGCCTATTACTTAAGCCCTATTTGGCTCAGTAATTTTATTCCATTGTTCAGGTACTCATATTGATAAAGCGTTCCATCACCGACCATAATCAAATGGTTTTCCATTGGAATTACATCAAATGTTACAATATCCTCAAAATGATTTAATTGGATCAAGTTGTTTATATCGGTCTTGTCATAAACTTTTAGTCCCGATTCCCCATCGCAAATAAATAGTTTTTCTTCCTTAATCCCTAAACCATAGGGGCCATCCATTGGATAGGATATGGCAAGTTCTGGGTTTTCTACATCTGTAATATCCACTATAAACAGTCCGCTTTCCGCAGCACCGCACATATTACCACCACGTAAGGTAACATAGGCATAACCTCCATCCACCACAACAGGGTCGCAAGCGGTTCCGTGCTCAAACTCGGACACCAAGGTCGGTTTGTCCGGAGCGGTGATATCATATATATACATACCTCGCATACTGCCCAAAAACAAGTAATTATCTTGATTAAAAATAGTTTCAATGTCAAAACCGGCATATACATCTTCCATAGCTTGGGGACTGTCCAAATCGGCAATATTAAAAATATTGATGTTATGGCTATCCACGGCATATAAATAGTCCTCCACAATTTTAAACCTAGCCATGGAACCTCCTTGCCCGGCTTCCGCATTGGCCGCATTCACTGCTCCATCGAACATAATATCCAACCTCCCGAATCGGGATTGATACTGTTCGGCCGTAAGATTCTCTGAAACCACTTCCCATCCTATCATTACTTCATCTGCATTATAGTTAAAGCTACTGTAATCGACCAAATCCACTTCAAAAGGGGCAGGTACATAGCTCTGCAGTACATTTTCCAGCCGATTTACAATATTTATATTGTCAAGGTCCGAAATATCCAGCACCACCAAATCCATTAAACTGTCGGCAAACAAGTAATTATTTTTGACAGAAATGTCCACATTTCCCGGTATTTGAATAAAGGCAACTTTGACCGGTTGATTTGGGTTGCTATTGTCTATAACATGTACACCCTTGTATTTATCGTTTATGAAGATATACTCCCCGTAGGTATATACTTTACCGGATTCGTCCATTGGGCGGGGAGCAATTATATCTACACTATTGGAAAAGTCCGCTCTGCTCATGGTTAAGGGACGGGCCACCAAATATGTTTCATATTCACCTTTTTCATCATCGTTGGAGCAAGAGGCGATCAATAAAAAACTGACACACAGAAGAAAGATAAACTTGATTTTCATAGCACACTGTTGTTTAGTTACTTAGATACGAACTCTAGGATACAGTTGCGCTAATATTCATCAAAAATTTATGAATCCATAGAAATTCCCACGGTGTCTTTGTAAATAAAATAGGTAGGGATTTTACCGAACATAGCTGTAAAAAATACACCTACAAAACATAGAACAACACCCAATTGAGCAATCAATCCAGAAACAAGTACCAGTAAAAAAATCATCAACCAATTTTTGTTTCCCAAGGCAAATCCGGATTTAACTATTTCCAGTGCCGAAAGTTCTTTATCAAAAGCGAAAAAAGCCGGAAACAGGGACATGGGCACCATCAAATAAAAGATACCTAATCCACAGGCCAGCATACCCAACTGAGCCAAGCCTAACATAAGCAATGAAAGTAACAATGCCTTGGTCAAATATTCTTTTTTGAAATAATAAAAATAGTCATCCTTGCCAGATTCATTTAAATCATACTTTCTACAAATTCTTAGAAAGGCGGCATTTAAGCAAATACCGATGGCCATTACCCCAATCATGAAAATTGGCATCACCAACACCATAAACCCGGCAAAGGCGGGTGGCATTTCCTGATTTTCAAATGCACTAGGGTCGCTTATGCCCATAACGATCATTGGGAGATAGATTATTAAGTAAAATGGAAGGATACTCACAAAAGTTATAATCAAAGTGATGAACCCTTGCAGCCATACTTTTTTGAAGAGTTCCACGGAATTGTTCAAAACGCTCCCAAAATCCACGGTTGCACTTTGCTTTATCCTTTCGGTTAGATGAATGAAATTCATATCAAAATCGGTTACATTGTTAGCTTGAAGGTAACACTAACACAGGATATCGCAATATATTATTAAAAAATACTGCCAAATTGTCACTAAAATGTAATAAGCACTATCTTTGCACCTTGTTGAATCACTTATGACAGAGGAAAAGAGCGTGGAAAAAATAATAGACGAAAGCCAACAAGGGAGTACCTTGTCCTTGGAAAATAACAATAATAACGGGCGAAAGCTTTATATAGAGAGCTACGGTTGTCAAATGAACTTTTCCGATAGTGAAATTGTAGCATCCATTTTGGCCAAAGAGGGATTCAATACCACTCAAAATCTAGATGATGCCGATTTGGTTTTGGTGAACACCTGTTCCATTCGCGAAAAAGCAGAACAAACCGTTCGCAAACGTTTGGAAAAATTCAACGCCGTAAAACGAACCAGGCCCAATATGAAGGTAGGGGTTCTTGGTTGCATGGCGGAAAGACTGAAAAGCAAATTTTTGGAAGAGGAAAAAATAGTGGATATGGTCGTTGGGCCAGATGCCTATAAAGACCTTCCCAACCTTATCCAGGAAATAGACGAAGGCAGAAATGCCGTGAACGTTATTCTTTCCAAGGATGAGACTTACGGTGATGTGGCCCCTGTTCGATTAAACTCGAATGGCGTGTCCGCATTTGTATCCATTACCCGTGGTTGCGACAATATGTGTACCTTTTGTGTGGTACCCTTTACTCGTGGCAGGGAACGCAGCCGCGACCCACAATCCATTTTAGAGGAAGTGAACGACCTTTGGGGGAAAGGCTTCAAGGAAATTACTCTTTTAGGCCAGAATGTGGACAGTTACCTTTGGTATGGTGGTGGTCTTAAAAAAGATTTTGACAAAGCGACCGATATGCAAAAGGCTACTTCCGTAAACTTTGCCGGTTTACTGGGGCTTGTTGCCCAAGCACAACCCAAAATGCGTATTCGGTTCTCCACTTCCAACCCGCAGGACATGACCTTGGATGTAATCGAGGCCATGGCCAAATACGAGAACATTTGTAAGTATATTCATTTACCGGTACAAAGCGGGAGCAATCGAATTTTAAAGGCGATGAACCGTCTGCATACCCGCGAAGAATATTTTGAACTGATAGATAACATCAGAAACATTATCCCCGACTGCGCCATCAGTCAGGATATGATTACAGGTTTCCCTACCGAAACAGAAGAAGACCATCAGGACACCCTAAGTTTGATGGAATATGTGAAATACGATTTTGGTTTCATGTTCGCCTACTCCGAGCGCCCAGGCACCCTTGCCGAACGTAAAATGGAGGACGATATTCCCGAAGACGTTAAAAAAAGACGTCTTACAGAAATAATTGAGCTACAACAAGAGCATAGCCACTATCGCACCCAGCAACATTTAGGAAAGGTTGAGGAGGTTCTTATTGAAGGTACATCCAAAAAATCCGATACCCATTGGATGGGCAGAAACTCACAAAATACCGTTGTAGTTTTTCCAAAGGAACACTATAAGGTCGGCGATTTTGTGAACGTAAAAATCAACGAATGTACTTCTGCAACCCTACTTGGAAATGCAGTGGGATATTCTGAAAATAATTAATAACCTTTTGTTTTCAACATGGACACTGAGCGGAGTCGAAGTGCTATATTGAATTCAAAAAAAATAAGGTTCCTGCCTTCGCAGGAATAAAAATATGGAAAGTATTCAATCCATAAAACAACGGTTCGAGCTGATCGGAAACGATGTTAAGCTCAATCGTGCTATAGAAAAAGCCATACAGGTTGCTCCTACCGACATTTCTGTTCTAGTAACCGGTGAAAGTGGTGTAGGTAAAGAATCCATACCCAAAATCATCCATTCACTCTCTCATCGTAAACACGCTAAATATATAGCCGTTAACTGTGGTGCCATTCCTGAAGGCACTATAGACAGTGAATTGTTCGGGCACGAAAAGGGAGCTTTTACAGGGGCCACCCAAACACGTAGTGGATATTTTGAAGTGGCCGATGGCGGTACCATATTCTTGGATGAGGTAGGCGAACTTCCATTGACCACCCAAGTAAGATTGCTCCGTGTACTGGAAAATGGGGAATTTCTTAAAGTAGGATCATCGCAAGTTCAGAAAACTGATGTAAGAATTGTGGCGGCAACAAACATCAACATGTTCGATGCCATTGAAAAGGAAAAATTCCGTGAAGATCTTTATTACAGATTGAGCACCGTGGAAATTAGCTTGCCACCACTTCGGGAACGAAGGGAAGACATCCATTTGCTGTTCAGAAAATTCGCATCGGACTTTGGACAGAAATATAAAATGCCTACAATTCGTTTGGAGGACGATGCGGTTCAACTTTTGTTAAAATATCGTTGGCCGGGAAACATTCGTCAACTACGAAATGTTGCAGAGCAAATATCCGTGCTTGAAGAAGAACGGAACATTTCCGGGGCAACCCTTAATAGTTATTTGCCCAATGCAAGCAGCTCCAACTTACCCGCCGTTGTTGAGCAATCCAAAAAAGAAAGTGACTTTAGCAACGAGCGTGAGATTTTGTACAAGGTGCTTTTTGATATGAAAAGTGACCTGAACGATCTCAAAAAATTGACTTTGGAGCTATTAAAGGACAACGATTCCAACAAAGTTCAACGTGAGAACGAGGGTTTAATTCGAAAAATTTACGGTAATCAGGACGAGGAAGATATTGAGCACGAGGAAAGCCTGTCCACAGAATTATTGCACCTTCCGGAACCGGTAGTAGATTCATCCGCCCCTGCCCCAGTGCAGCAACAACTACAGGAGGACAGGTATCATTTTGCAGAAGAAATTGAAGAAGAAGAAACCTTATCTTTACAGGAAAAGGAAATCGAATTGATAAAAAAATCATTGGAGCGCAATAAAGGAAAACGAAAAGCTGCTGCTTCCGAACTGGGCATTTCCGAAAGAACGCTCTATCGAAAAATAAAGCAGTACGATCTTTAAATTACAAATGGCATTTCATGAGATTGACGAATAAAAACGGAATTAAAATTGCACTGCTGGGACTGGCCTTTTTCTTGCAGAGTTGTGGCGCATATAACTTTTCTGGTGCCGATATAGGTACCGCACAAAGTTTTCAGGTCAACTTTTTCCAAAACTATGCAGATCAGACACCAGGCTCCGTAATCGTACCCGGATTGGGCAGGGATTTTACTTTGGCACTTCAGGATATGATCAACGACCTGACCAGTTTATCACTGACGGGCAGCAATGGTGATTTAATGTACGAAGGTGAAATTGTGGAATACAAGGTAGTGCCCATGACGGCAACTGCAGACCAACGAACAGCTCAAAACCGATTGACCATGAGCGTGAACGTCAGGTTTTACAATACCACCAAAGAAGATTCAGATTTTGAAAGACGGTTCTCCTTCTTTTATGATTTTGATGCCGCTGCCTCGCTGACCTCGGTACAAGCCGCAGCACACGAAGAAATTTTTGAACGACTTACCCAGGATATTTTCAACGCATCCTTGGGAAACTGGTAATACCTTATGAACGTTTCGGATTTTATACATATTCTTCAAAACTCGAATACCATCCTATCTCCAAAGCAAACAAGAGAACTGGAGGATATTATTGAGGAATACCCTTATTTTCAAGCTGCACGAGCATTGCATCTAAAGGGACTTAAAAACCTGGACAGCTACAAATATAACAGTGCCTTAAAAGTAACGGCCGCCTATACCGCGGATAGGGACGTACTTTTCGACTATATTACTTCCAAGGAATTTATCCAGAACAATATTGCCAACGCAATCGCTGGGCGGGGAGCTAAACTTGAGGATCAAGAAGCCGTTTCGGAAGAAATTGAACCCAACCCGGACACAGCAACTATGCTCACGGAGTCCAACGAACCTGCCCTCCCTCAAAACATAAACGATGCCGAACAAATCCTGAACCCAGAACTGTTCAAGTCGGTCGAACCCCAAAGAAAGGAAGAAGATAGACCAGAAAAAGAGCCCAGTTCCGATTTACAACTGGGCAAACCACTCACCTTTACAAAAAAAGAGAAACATTCCTTTACCGAATGGCTTCAGTTGACTTCCAGTACGGAGGAACCCGAGGAAACCCAAGAAGAAGTTATGGAAGAACTGGAGCGCAAGAAAAAGTTTGCGCTCTTGGACAAGTTCATTCAAAACAACCCTAAAATAGTCCCCAAGGAGACCAACCCAAAAGTCAATATAAAAGAGTCAACCAGAATTGACAAAAACGAGTTGATGACAGAGACTTTGGCCAAGGTTTATTTAGAGCAAAAAAAGTACAAAAAGGCCATTCAGGCTTTTAAAATATTGAGTTTGAAATATCCAGAAAAAAGTGGTTTCTTTGCAGACCAAATTCAGGCGGTGAAGAAGCTGCAGAAAGAAAAAGATTAAGTTTAAAGATATGAGCACGTTTACAATTTTTTTGGTATTGATCATTATCGTGTGCCTTTTGTTGGTCTTGGTCATTATGGTCCAAAACCCAAAAGGTGGTGGGTTATCTTCATCCTTTGGCGGAAGTGGTAATCAAGTAGTCGGTGGTGTAAAAAAGACCGGTGACTTTTTGGACAAGAGTACATGGACCCTTGCCACTTTATTGATTGTTCTGATTTTGCTTTCCAATGTTTCCCTAAAAGGAAACTACAGCCAAGCAGACTCTAAATTGTTACAAGGTGATGATACCGAAATCCCAGAGACAATTCCAGAAGAAGTACCGGAACAAGTACCTGCTACGACCCCTAGCCCTGCAGATACTATCGGATAAAATAAGTGACAACACTTAAAAAAATGCCAGCTTGAAATGACAAGCTGGCATTTTTGTTTTCCAGAATGTCAGGTTTTGTCCATTGGCACAATTTCTGTCTTTTAGATTCAAGAATTTAAAAAACAAACACCTAAATTTAAAATATGGCTAAAGTAAATATCAGACCATTGGCAGACAGGGTTTTGATCGAGCCTCTACAGGCCGAGACAAAAACTGCCTCCGGTATCATTATCCCGGACAACGCTAAGGAAAAACCACAAAAGGGCACTGTAGTGGCCGTGGGCCCAGGAACCAAAGATGAAAAATTAACGGTTTCCGTTGGTGATACTGTGCTTTATGGAAAATATGCCGGCACCGAGCTTAAGTTCGATGGCACCGACTATTTAATGATGCGCGAGAGTGATATTTTGGCAATTGTTTAATTAAAAAATCAACTAGAAAGAAATGGCAAAAGATATTAAGTTTGATATTGAAGCACGTGACGGACTTAAACGTGGCGTTGACAAATTGGCCGAGGCTGTAAAAGTAACCTTGGGGCCAAAAGGTAGAAACGTTATCATCAGTAAATCTTTTGGTGCTCCTCAAGTAACCAAAGATGGTGTTTCCGTAGCTAAAGAAATTGAATTGGAAGACGCCCTTGAAGATATGGGTGCGCAAATGGTTAAGGAAGTTGCTTCCAAAACCAATGATCAAGCAGGTGATGGTACTACTACCGCAACTGTTTTGGCTCAAGCTATCGTTAAAGAAGGTCTTAAAAACGTTGCCGCTGGTGCAAATCCTATGGATTTGAAAAGAGGTATCGACAAAGCTGTTGAAGCATTGGTGGCCGACCTAGAAAAACAAACCAAAGAAGTGGGCAACAACTCTGATAAAATCAAACAAGTTGCCTCTATCTCCGCAAACAACGACGAAACTATAGGTGACCTTATTGCAACTGCTTTCACCAAAGTAGGTAAAGAAGGTGTTATCACTGTAGAAGAAGCAAAAGGTACCGACACTTATGTTGATGTTGTTGAAGGTATGCAGTTTGACAGAGGATACCTTTCTCCTTATTTTGTTACCGATACCGATAAAATGATCGCTGACTTGGAGAACCCTTACATTCTTCTTTTCGATAAGAAAATCTCCAACTTACAGGAAATCCTTCCTATCCTTGAGCCAGTAGCTCAATCAGGAAGACCACTTTTGATCATTGCTGAAGACGTAGAAGGGCAAGCCCTTGCTACTTTAGTAGTGAACAAATTGAGAGGTGGACTTAAAATTGCCGCTGTTAAAGCTCCAGGATTTGGAGACAGAAGAAAAGCAATGTTGGAAGACATCGCTATTTTAACAGGTGGTACCGTAATCTCAGAAGAAAGAGGTTTCACTTTGGAAAATGCTTCTTTGGACATGTTGGGTACTGCTGAGACAGTAACCATCGATAAGGATAATACAACTATCGTGAACGGTAGTGGAAATGCTGATGACATCAAAGCAAGAGTAAACCAAATCAAAGCTCAGATTGAGACTACAACATCTGACTACGACAAAGAAAAATTGCAAGAGCGTTTGGCTAAATTGGCCGGTGGTGTTGCTGTTCTTTATGTTGGCGCTGCTTCTGAAGTAGAGATGAAAGAGAAGAAGGACCGTGTGGATGATGCTTTGCACGCTACCCGTGCCGCTGTTGAAGAAGGTATCGTAGCTGGTGGTGGTGTTGCTTTGGTAAGAGCAAAACAAGTATTGGAGACATTGACCACTGATTCTTTGGATGAAACCACAGGGGTACAAATCGTAGCAAAAGCTATTGAAGCTCCATTGCGTACCATAGTTGAAAACGCCGGTGGCGAAGGTTCTGTAGTAATCTCTAAAGTATTGGAAGGTAAAAAAGATTTCGGTTACGATGCCAAATCTGACCAATACGTGGATATGCTTAAGGCCGGTATCATCGACCCTAAGAAAGTAACTCGTATCGCATTGGAAAATGCGGCTTCTGTTGCCGGTATGATCTTGACTACCGAGTGTGCATTGACCGATATTAAGGAAGATGCTCCTGCAATGCCTCCAATGGGAGGTGGCGGAATGCCAGGAATGATGTAAGATCATCCCTATCCGGATTAAAATAGAAACGCCCCGATTTTCATCGAGGCGTTTTTTTTTGCATCTTGAATAAATAGCTCTTAGAGCCAAAAATCACCTAGTTACTTCTTTTTACCAGTAGCTTGGGCGGTCTTCTTCGCAACAGGCTTAACAGCTTTTGCAGGAGATGACTTTCCGTTTGACTTTGCTTGTTTCATCAGTCAATAAATTAAAAACTGATGTAAATGTATTCTAGTTTTGAATCCGCAAATTTTTATTGGCTAAATATTAACTAAAATATTTTTTAATTGATGGTCTGGACCACACTACCACATTTGAGCATGGCATCCCCATAATATGGATTTCGGATTTCTTCCTCCAAACTAAGCCAGTTGGCACCATTGTCACTATTGGCCATAGGGCAATGTTGTACATAAAGTTTTGTATCCAAACCTTTCATTTGTTGCCCAATTTGAATCATGTTCCGCGAAAGCAGGACAAAATCCCCACGTTGGCCTTCCAAATCCTCTTTTGAAGCCATTTCCTTAAGTTGTTCAGCTAATTGCGATATATGACTTTTACCCATATCATCCATTTGCAAACCAGTAATGGTCGCAGCTATTCCCGCTCCCTTTTGTGCCAATGTTTGAGTTTGCTCCTGATCAGAAGCGACCAAGGCATCTTTTAAATCCAAATACACCTTTAAAACCTCACTAAACTTTACCTCTGCCTCTTGGGAAAATTCCATTTTCATGGCGCCACCCATTTCGTAATGTGCATCGTGGCCCATTTCCCCGGCTTCTCCTTCTTGGTTCATCATGGATTTTTTACCTTGTAATTGGGCTGCTGCATCCACAGTGAATGTTCCCTTCGCCACGATCATTTCTCCAGATTGCAATCCTGAATTGACCATGTAACTGTTATTCATCAAATTCCCAAGTTCCACTTCGCGCATTTCAAAAGTCGAGTTATTAGGATCAGGTTGCACGTACACCAAAGAACGTTTTCCCGTCCACAAAACAGCAGTCTCTGGAATAATAAGTACTTCCCCTTCTTGCTTAGCCACCTCGACTTCTGCTTGTACAAACATCCCCGGTTTTAGCATTCCCTTTTTGTTGTCCAACTCTGCACGAACCTCCAAGGTTCTAGTTTGCTTGTTCAATGTAGGGGCAACAAAGGACACTTTGGCCGTAAACTTTTCATTGGGGTAAGAAGTGGTTGTCACATTCAACGTTTGTCCTTTCTCAAATAAACTCAGTTGATTTTCATATACATCAAAAATGACCCAGACCGAACTCAAATCGGCTACTTTTACCAAAGGTGATCCTGTTTTGATGTAATCTCCTTCTTCTACCAGAATTTCAGATACAGCTCCCCTTACATTGGCATACACGGTAAAGTTTTCCTGCACCCGTCCCGAGCTCTCAATTTGGTCAATCTGGGAATCGGACAACTTCCACAACTTTAATTTGCTTCGGACAGCCTTGTACAATTGAGGCTGGGACTCCTTTAAATTGGCGGCCGTCAACAATTCTTGTTGGGCCGAAACCAAGGCCGGGGCATAAATGGTGGCCAGCTTCTGCCCTTTACGCACTTCTTCCCCTTCAAAATTGACGCCTATACTTTCAATCCTTCCATCAAAATACGCTGATTGTACAGCATCCGATTCTTGGTTGACGGCAACTTTTCCCGAAATCTTGATATGGTCTTCCCCATCAACTCCAGCACCGACCCTAACCGTTTCCACACCTGCCAAAACCATGGCATTCTCCGTCATTTTTATTTGATTTACAGCCAACCCTTCTCCTCCATTATCCGCAGGAATCAAATCCATACCGCAAATAGGGCAAGAACCAGGTTCGGGCTGCATAATCTGTGGGTGCATGGAACAGGTCCACATTTCGCCCGAAGCTATTTCAGTGCTGTGGTCGTGTTCGTCCGTGGCAGTAGTTCCAGCATTGCCTCCGAATATGAGGTATCCGACCAATAGGCCGACCACAACGGCAATTCCAACATAAATAATGTTTTCCTTTTTCATCGTATCATTTTTTTCTTTTAACCAAATTTCTCATCGTAGGTGACGAGGTAAACCAAAGTAAAAATCCGCTCATCACGGTAATCAATCCCAATAGTGAGAAAGCTCGAAGCACAATAGTATTAAAATCGTCCCGGCCCTCATAATCCATTGTATGGGTCATCCAGAGAAAATCGAACCAACGCCAATCGCGGTGCCTTACAGTCTGAAAAGAACCATCGGCCACCGAAACGTATGCTTTAATGTTTTCAGGTGAATCGTAGCTAATCACATAGGCAGGCAATCTCTTTTCTCGATATTCATGATGCTTATCAGTCTCCTTGATGACCGTAACTTCTTTTACTTTTAATTCCGATGACATTTGACGTTTTGCCACAGCCAATGCTTCTTCTTCGGATATCCCTTGCTTTAAATCGCCATTTTTGGCATCTATCAAATATTCATTATTGACCCAATAATAGGGTTTCCCTGCAATCTCTTTTAAGCTCAACGAACTAATTTTAACGGGCAAATCAACCTCTGAAAAG
This sequence comes from Algicola sp., assembly GCA_018222835.1. Lineage (GTDB taxonomy): Bacteria > Bacteroidota > Bacteroidia > Flavobacteriales > Flavobacteriaceae > Flagellimonas. The sequence goes on from JAAEZN010000013.1 coordinate 11,739, forward strand.
CCAATAAGCCCATCAAAAGCAGCGGGTTCGTAGTCCATATTTCTAAAATGATCTCCGTGGATTTCGTCTATATCCGTCCAACTAAAATAAAGACCGCTTACCGTCCACATAATGAATTGAATTCCTAAAAATATACCCAAGTACCTATGGGCTTTTCTAATTTTAACCGCTGTAGTTCGTTTTACCATTTGTTATTAGTTGATTGATTTAGTTCGTAATCTTAATGCATTGGCTATTACCGATACGGAGCTAAAGCTCATGGCCAAAGCAGCGATCATGGGCGAAAGCAAAATCCCAAAAAAGGGATAGAGCACACCTGCCGCAACCGGCACCCCGATGGTGTTATAGATCAATGCAAAAAATAGGTTTTGTTTTATGTTTTTCATGACGGCCTCACTGAGGTTCCGTGCTTTTACAATACCGTGAAGATCTCCTTTTACTAAAGTAATCATGGCACTTTCTATGGCAACATCGGTACCCGTTCCCATCGCGATACCAAGATCACTTTTAGCCAGAGCAGGGGCATCGTTAATGCCATCACCAGCCATAGCGACCACTTTGCCCTCACCTTGCAGGCGTTCTACCTCTTTCATTTTGTCTTCAGGCAGGGTTTCAGCTTTAAAACCGTCCAAATGCAGTTCGCTGGCGACAGCTTTGGCCGTAGTTGCGTTGTCGCCCGTAAGCATGATTACAGTTATTCCCTTATCTTGAATTGCCTTTATAGCCTTGGCACTTGTCTCCTTTATTTTATCCCCGATACTCACAAAAGCATGACATTTACCATTAATGGCCAGATAGGAAACGGTTTTACCTTCTCCCTGTGCTTTTTTAACCTTTTCTTTCATCGCATCGGAAACCTCAACATTGGCCTTTTCCATCAATTTGATGTTCCCCAAATGAACTTTAGCTCCTTTGATCTTACCTTCAACACCCATACCCGTAACAGCATTAAAGGATTCAGTTTTTAGGATTTTGATGTTGTTCTCCTTGCCATACTTTACGGTGGCTTGTGCCAAAGGGTGTTCACTATTGGCATTTACAGATATCAGGTACTGTAATAAATCCTCTTTTGAATATTCATCTGAAAATGCCTCTAAATGATGAAAGGTGGGTTTCCCTTCGGTAATGGTTCCTGTTTTATCAATAATCAAGGTATCCACATCGGCCATTTTTTCAAGAGCTTCGGCATTCTTGATGAGCACCCCGTTTTGGGCGCCTTTTCCAACCCCTACCATTACGGACATTGGGGTAGCCAATCCTAAAGCGCATGGACAAGCAATGATCAAAACCGCAATGGCATTGATCAAGGCATACACATAAGTGGGTTGTGGCCCCCAAATGGCCCAAATACCAAAGGTTAAAATAGAAATAACGACTACGGTCGGCACAAAATAGGCCGAAACCTTATCCGCTAAATTTTGAATCGGAGCCCTACTTCGACTGGCATCGTTCACCATTTTGATGATTTGGGAAAGCAATGTGTCGCTTCCTACTCTTTCAGCTTTCATCAAAAAGGATTGGTTCCCATTGATCGTCCCACTGCTTACTCTATCCTCAACTGCTTTTTCAACTGGAATGGGTTCACCGGTGATCATGGATTCATCCACGGAGGTCTCCCCCTCGGCAACAACACCATCCACAGGAATTTTTTCTCCTGGTTTTACCCGTAAAATATCGCCGAGTTCAATATCGTCGATACTTACCTCCACTTCTTCCCCATCAACAACTTTAATGGCTTTGTTCGGTGCCAATTTCAATAATTCCTTTACGGCATTATTGGTTTTGCTATGCGCCCTAGCTTCCAATAATTGACCTAACAACACTAAAGTGAGGATTACGGTTGCTGCCTCAAAATAAACATGGACAGCACCTGTTTCACTTTTAAATTGATCAGGAAAAAAATCTGGAAACAACAATCCCAGCACACTGAATACAAAAGCCACTCCAGCACCAATTCCGATTAAGGTGAACATGTTCAAATTCCATGTTTTTATGCTTCGGTAAGCGCGTTGGAAGAACATCCAAGTGGCATAAAAAACTACAGGAATCGATAACGCAAACTGCACCCAATTCCAATATTTTGGTGCCATCAGCTCATAAAGTGGATTATTGGGAATCATTTCACTCATGGCAATCAAAAAAATAGGCAAGGTAAAGGCTACGGCTATCCAAAACTTTTTGAGCAGTTTTTTATAGGTCTTTTCCTCTGCACTCGCTTCGGGTTCCATAGGCACCAAATCCATCCCACATTTTGGACAGGAACCAGGACCATCTTGAATTACTTCGGGGTGCATAGGGCACGTCCATTTTTGTTTGGAACTGGAAGAAGTATTCTGCTCCTCTACCAAATCCATCCCACAAACAGGGCAATCTCCATGTTTATCGTAGGTTTTATCACCCTCGCAATGCATAGGGCAATAAAAAGTCCCCGTTCCGTTGGTTGGAGCTTGTTTTTTCTCTTGCTTTGGTTCGCAATGATGTCCAGGCATATGAATACTATAGCCGCCACCATCTTCTTCCATCGCTTTTTGGAACGTTTCGATTGGAATATGCTCCTCCATCTCGATCACAGCTTCCGCTTTTTCCAAATTCACCTCAACCGAACTTACCCCATTAACCTTAGATAGGGTCTGCTCCACATGGCTTCTACAACCATTACAGCTCATTCCGTGTATGTGATAGGTATGTTTCATCTTGTTTGTTTTTATTCAAAACTAGCTGAACTCCAGTTGGAAACTTTATACAATTATGGGTGTTTTTTATACAATTTGATCTAAAGACTTCCTATTCCAATCTTTTAATTTCTTATAATCGCTCATGGACATGCCTGTTATGGACTTAAACTGTTTGGCCAAATGACTACTGCTCTTATAATTTAGGTCGTATGCGATCTCGGAAAATGTTTTTGTTCCCATCTGAATCTCCTCCTTTACCCTTTCAATCTTTAATAGGATAAAGAACTTTTCGATGGTAAGCCCTTCTTTAATGCTGAACATTTTACTCAACACAGAATACTCTTTGTCCATCTTTTCGGAAAGGTATTTCGAGAGATTCTGGTGCGTATCGTTTTGCAAGGCATTGATCAGGTGTTTTTTGATTTCAGCAATGTAACTGTTGTTCAAATCATCTATCAACTCAAAACCATTATTTGTCAGAATCTCCCGAATCCTTTCTATTTGTATTTGGGCATTTTCAGCAAACTGAATTTCGCCCAGGTCCATTTGCACCACTTCGATACCAGCCTTCCCAAACTCTTGTTCAAGGACTGCTTTGCATCTATCGCAAACCATATTCTTTACTTTTATGCGCATATTCGGTACAAATGAATTTTTAATTAGTGTTGGTCGTGGCCTTCCATTTCAAAATCCTCGTTCAACACATAGGCCATACCACAAACAGGGCATTTACCCTCTTCGTCACTACCGCTACCTTCGCAGTGCATTGGACAAACATATTTAGACGTATATTCTTTACCTTGCTTGTCCGCAGTTTTCATATCATGTCCTTCATGGTCCTTTTTATCCATATCGTGACCTTCATGATCCATAGTGGCTTCTGTGGAAACTTCTTTTGCTTCCTCTGTTTTCCCCTTGCATGACACGGTAAGTACCAATACTGAAGCGAATGCGATTCCGATAATTGTTCTAATGTTTGTTCTCATTTTTGATAAATTAAATTTACTTGTTAATTAAATAATTGATGATGGCAGATTGCAGATAATACAACTGCACTGATTGTATTTGATTTGTTTGGAACTTGAGTTGCAACTCTTGAATATCCAAGACATCGTTAAAGTCAATGGTGCCAGTTTCGTAATTCTTGACCAAGATTTCTTCGGCATCCTTGGCTTGTTTTAAATTCTTTTCTTGGGTTTGATGCGCTATTCGAGCCTGGTTTCGTTGCGATATGGCATTGGCATAGGTATTTTCCAAAACGTTCAACCGCTCCTCTTTTTGCAGTTCTATTTCTTTTTGTCGAAGTTCGTTCTGCTTGGTGACCGATTTAAACTTGTTGTTGAAAATTGGAACAGAAAAAGTAACCATTGGCATTACAATATCTTTTCCATTATCGCTCACCATCATGTCACCTCGTTCCGAAACGGGAATGTAATCCAATCCTATTCCAAAGCTTGGCGCATTCTCTTTTTGATTGAGCAATTCCGATTGGGCTACTGATTCATACAACTGATCGTATTTCAGCAATTCGGGATTTAAATTCAAATTCTCCTTATTGAGCATTGGATCGCTCTCTGGAATGTCCATCACATCTACCACCTCAACAACCAAGCTTTCATCACGATTCAGCAGATTATTAAAAACTGCCTGCTCAGCTAGGTAAGATTGCTCCAACACATCCTTCTGCTGCTGCAGTTCGTTTTGACGAATTTGAAGTTTTAACACATCCACTGCCGAGGCTTTTCCCACTTCAACAGAGGTAAGTGCCAAAGTTTCGTAGGTTTTGAGCAATTGAATGTTTTCCAGAAGCACTTGTTGCTTGGCTTGAATCCCATATAAATTATAGTAGGATTGGGCCACGGATAGAGCCAACTTTCTTTTGGAAATCACAATTTCCATATACTCGGTCTCTGCCATGGAACTCGCATAATTTTCACGAGTTGTAATGGTTCCAAACCAAGGCAACATCTGCGATACCGAAAATTTTGCACGCTGCGGCCCTGTTCTGGTCTCCGGTTCGCTCACAAAATAGCCTGCTCCAAAAGTGGTATTGGGCAAGGTATTTACTTCGTTCACCTTTTCTTTGGCAATATTATAGCGCAGTTCCAAAGCTTGGATCAGAGGACTGTTCAATTCAGCTTCTTGAAGATAGCCTTCCAACGACTGGGCTTGCAATCCGATTACTGCAAAAGCAAAAACTAGGTATATGATTATTTTTCTCATCGATTTTGCATTTTAAGTTGCAACTCCCTTTTCCAACTGTATAACACGGGTACCACAAACAGTGTGATCAATGCGATCAACATTCCTCCAAAACTTGGAATGGCCATAGGAATCATAATGTCGCTTCCTCTTCCTGTACTGGTGAGCACTGGTAATAGTGCCAAAATGGTGGTCGCCGTGGTCATCAAACAAGGTCTGATGCGCTTTTCACCTGCTTCCAATACCGAAGCACGGATCCCTTTTAAGCTTTCGGGTTTATTTTTCTCAAAAGTTTGGGTCAAGTACGTAGCCATTACCACGCCATCATCGGTCGCAATACCGAACAAGGCGATAAACCCGACCCAAACGGCAACACTCAGATTGATGGTATGTATTTGAAAAAGATCTCGCAGGTTTTCGCCCATAAAACTGAAGTTAAGGAACCAATCCTGACCATAGAACCAAATCATTAAAAATCCACCTGCAAAGGCAACCATTATTCCAGAAAAGACCATCAAAGATGTAGCTACAGACTTAAATTGGAAATATAGTATCAAGAAAATGATCAATAGCACCAAGGGAACCACTACGGACAAGGTTTTTTCTGCTCGTAACTGATTTTCATACGAACCCGTAAACTGGTAGCTGATACCTTTCGGCACCACCAATTCACCGCTTTCTATTTTTTTAAGAATCTCGGCCTGGGCATTTTCAACCACATCTACCTCGGCAAAGCCATCTTGCTTATCGAAAAGCACATAACCTACCAAAAAAGTATCTTCACTTTTAATGACTTGCGGACCCTGCTCATATCTTATGTTCACCAACTGGCTCAAAGGAACAGGGCTCCCTTTTTGTACAGGAACATAAATATTCCCGATATCGGTAGGGTTTTCCCGAAGCTCTCTGGGATAACGTACACGAACCCCATAACGTTCCCTGCCCTCCACTGTTTGGGTCAACGTCATTCCACCAAGAGCAACCTCCAATATTTGCTGTACATCTTCGATCACCAGACCATATCGGACCAATTTTTCTCTATCTATATCAATTAAAAGATATGGCTTTCCGACGATTCGGTCCGCAAAAACAGCTTCGTCCTTAACACCGATAACTTCTTTTAGAATGGGCTCCAGTTGAAGTCCAAAATTTTCAATCTCTTTTAAATCCTGACCTTTAACTTTAATGCCCATAGGCGCTCGCATTCCTGTTTGAAGCATTACCAATCGGGTTTCGATGGGCTGTAGTTTAGGTGCAGAGGTAACCCCTGGTAATTTGGTCACCTTTACGATTTCGTTCCAGATATCGTCTGGTTTCTTGATTTCGGGACGCCAATTTCTAAAGTATTCCCCGTCTTCATCTGGAATTAAAAAATCCCTATCTATTCTCAATGGTTCACTTACATGGGTATCGATGTAGTTCTGTTCATTGCGCACTTCCAAATTAGGATTGGCAAGTACTTTTCCGTTGCTCAACTCAAAATAACCGTCTGAATTCACCTTAAATCGCTGCGGACTCCCTGCCTCATTTTTTTGATACTCCGACCGATACAAAATGATGTTTTCGTACATGGAAAGTGGCGCTGGATCCAGGGCAGACTCTGTACGTCCCGCTTTCCCTACCACGGTTTGAATCTCTGGGATGGTCGCAACGGCCATATCCAATTGTTGCACTACCCGTTTGTTTTCTTCCACTCCAGAATGCGGCAATGAGGTTGGCATCAACAGAAATGACCCTTCATTTAAGGAGGGCATAAACTCTTGGCCGGTATTTCTCATAATCATGAATCCAAATACCACAATTACAGAAGGAACGGACAAGAATAATAATTTGTTCTCCAGGGCCCATGTTAAAATACGACTATAATATTGTCTGAAGATGTAAAATACACCCAACAACACTCCACAAATCAAACCAACAAATAGTAGGTTGATTCCAATGCTACGATCAAAGCCCAACGGTCTCCAATAGGTGGCCAACAAGAAAATAATGGTAGCAATGCAAACTACCACATTAATTATCCCTGCTTGCTTTTTATCTATAATCTGCTTCAGTTTTAGGATACCAGCAGTACCAAAAGCAATCAATGTCAAGCCCAACCAATATCCAAATGTGATGGCTGTCAACCCTAAAACAATCAATGCCCCGTTCCAAATGTATTTGAATACTTGGTTTGAACTTTTCTTTCTAAAAATGATGGCTGCAAAAGGGGGAATCAAAAACAGGGCTACGATAATAGAAGCCGTTAATGCCATGGTTTTAGTAAAGGCCAATGGACGGAAAAGTTTTCCTTCTGCACCAACCATGGTAAATACAGGGATAAAACTTATGATGGTGGTTAATACCGCGGTTAAAATTGCGCCCGAAACCTCGGACGTCGCATTGTACACCACTTCATTAGTGGATAGCTTTTTATCGTTCTCATCCATGTGGCGGATAATGTTCTCGGAGAGGATCACCCCTACATCGACCATAGTCCCAATGGCAATGGCAATACCAGATAGTGCCACAATATTGGCATCTACGCCAAACATTTTCATGGCGATGAATACCATAAGAACTGCAACGGGCAAAAGGCCAGAAATCAAAATAGAGGCCCTGAGATTAAATACCATGACCACTATGACCAAAATAGTGATTAGAATTTCGAGGGTCAATGCTTCGTTTAGGGTTCCCAGAGTTTCTTGAATAAGCTCCGTTCTATCATAAAAAGGAACAATGGTCAGCTGGGAAGTGGTTCCATCCTTCAACTCTTTGGATGGAAGTCCTGCACTCAATTCTTTGATCTTCTCCTTTACATTGTTGATCACCTCCAACGGATTGGCACCATATCGAGAGACAACCACCCCTCCTACTACTTCGGCACCCTCCTTATCCAAAATTCCACGACGAACAGCTGGCCCCAAAGAAACCCGGGCCACATCTTGTACGCGAATAGAGGTGTACTCCGTTGCAGTAACTACTGCATTTTTTATGTCTTCTAAAGATTTGATGTACCCTAGGCCACGTACCAAATACTCGGCTTTATTAATTTCCAAGGTCTGCGCTCCAATATCCCGGTTGCTCTGTTTAACAGCTTTCACCACCTGGTCCAACCCAATATTGTACTGCTTCATTAGTTCTGGGTCCACATCCACTTGATATTCCTGCACAAATCCGCCAATTGACGCCACTTCAGATACACCAGATGCAGAGGACAAAGCATATTTTACATAGTAATCCTGTACGCTACGCAATTCTTGCAAGTCCCATCCGCCCGTAACATTACCATCTTTGTCGCGACCTTCCAAAGTGTACCAAAAAATTTGACCCAATGCCGTGGCATCCGGTCCCAAAGCTGGGTTCACACCCTCTGGAAGAAGATTATCGGGCAATGAGTTCAATTTTTCAAGAATACGGCTGCGACTCCAGTAAAATTCCACATCTTCTTCGAAAATGATGTAGATGTTCGAAAACCCGAACATAGATGAACTTCGAATGGTTTTTACCCCCGGAATGCCCAATAAAGAGGTTGTTAAAGGGTAGGTAATCTGGTCTTCGATATCCTGCGGCGAACTCCCGGGCCATTTGGTGAAAACAATCTGTTGGTTTTCGCCGATATCGGGAATAGCATCGACCGTAACGGGATTACTCGGTAAAATTCCGGTTTTCCAATTAAAAGGCGTACTCGCAATACCCCAAGCCATAAATGCCAACAACAGCAGTACGGCTACCAATTTGTTCTCTATTAAAAATTTGATGCTTTTGTTCAGCATAAAGGTTTGATTTAAACATTAGATCGATACAAAAACGCGTATAAGCGCAACTGCCCGACCAGTTTCAGTTGGGTCGGGTAACATTCAATCTATGTTAAATCAAATAAGGAAAGTCTGATCAAAAACCTGTACGTCCCGTATCAACGGAGGTGGGTTGTACTCACTAAAGGTGTTGTGTTCCTCAGAATCGAAATCGAAAAGCTGAAAATAGGTTTGAACCAAACTTACCAAGAAGAGTTGTTGGCTCAAGTCAAATTTCTCCAACGAAATTTTTAGGTCGTCTTGACCTTGAATAGTGAACGATTCATCATCACAACAAGATTCCTCCATGCTCATGTCCATACCACAATCATCGGCATGGGCAAAAAGGGAAATATCCATCACTCGCCCCATGCAAATATGCTTGTCAACAGTCCACGAAACTGTGGAGGCCAAGACCAAAAGGGCCATCAAAGAGGATACTATTTGATGAAAAAACTGTTTCATTCAAATACAAAACTACAAATTATTATTATTTATTGTTTTTGCTTAACAGAACTTTAATTTGTTTTCGACCTGTAAGTTCTTTTTAATTTGTCGTACAAATCCACTATTCAATACATTTGCAAAAAAACATTTCATGTTAAAATCATTGGAACCTAAGGCACTCGAAATCATACAAGATGAATCTAGATCCGTTGATACCCGTTTGGGCGAAATCTGTGAACTTTTACGCAGCAATGTAGATTATTACGATTGGGTGGGGTTCTATTTTAAGAACGGTGATAAAGAAGAACTAAAATTAGGTCCTTATGCAGGGGCACCAACCGACCACACCATTATCCCTTTTGGAAAAGGCATTTGCGGACAGGTAGCTGTGAGCAATGAGAACTTTGTAGTGCCCGATGTAGCTGCTCAAGACAATTATATTGCCTGTAGTATTACCGTGAAAGCAGAAATCGTAGTTCCCTTATTTGTTAATGGAGAAAATGTGGGTCAAATTGATATAGACTCCAACACTCCCGACCCATTTACATCAGAAGATGAGCGTTTTTTGGAATTCATCAATGCCGAGGTGGCCAAAATTCTGTAAAACTTAACGAATTTTGTTAATAAACCGTTCTGCATTTTAGATTCAAAAAAAGTACTTTTGTGCGCTTAATAAATTGATTCTAAGACACAGAAGATGACTGCTAAAAAAGCCTCCGCCGCATTAATTTCCGTATTTCATAAAGATGGTTTGGAACCCATCGTTAAAAAATTGGACGAACTTGGGGTAACTCTTTATTCCACAGGGGGAACCGAAAAATTTATCCGTGATTTGGGTATCGATGTGGTACCCGTTGAAGACGTAACCAGCTATCCATCCATTTTGGGCGGTCGTGTAAAAACATTGCACCCTAAGGTTTTTGGAGGTATTTTGAACAGACAGGACAATGAGAGTGATGTGGCCCAAATGACGGAATTCGAAATTCCGCAGTTGGACATTGTTATAGTAGATCTTTATCCTTTTGAAAAAACCGTTGCCAGTGGTGCATCGGAACAAGATATTATCGAGAAAATCGACATAGGTGGTATTTCCTTGATCAGGGCTGCCGCTAAAAACTTCAAGGATGTACTTTGTGTTTCTTCCATGGAGGATTACGAAGACTTTTTAAATGTAATCACCGAAGGAAATGGAAACACCACTTTGGAAGACCGCAAACGCTTTGCCACAAAAGCGTTCAATGTTTCTTCTCATTACGATTCAGCAATCTTCAATTACTTCAACCAAGAAAAAGAAGAAACTGTATTAAAAATCAGTGAGACCAAAGGTCAAGTGCTGCGATACGGTGAAAACCCGCACCAAAAAGGATATTTCTTTGGCGATTTTGATGCCATGTTCACCAAATTGCACGGAAAAGAGCTATCCTACAATAACCTTTTGGATGTAGATGCCGCTGTAAACTTGATGGGCGAATTCAAAAATGACGACCCAACTTTTGCCATCCTAAAACACAACAATGCCTGTGGATTGGCTACGCGCAGCTCCATAAAACAAGCATATGTAGATGCATTGGCGGGTGACCCAGTTTCTGCATTTGGAGGTATTTTGATTTCCAATGTAGAAATCGACAAACCAACTGCCGAAGAAATCCACAACTTGTTCTGTGAGGTTGTTATTGCGCCTAGTTATTCCGATGAGGCTTTGGAAATCTTGAAAGGCAAGAAAAACAGAATCATTTTGATTCAAAACGAGATTGAATTGCCAGAAACCTTGGTTAGAACTTGTTTGAACGGTGTTTTGGTCCAGGATAAAGATTCCAAAACCGATGCTAAAGAGGATTTGACCCCTGTTACAGAAAAACAAGCTACTCCAGAAGAAATCGAGGATTTAATTTTTGCCTCTAAATTGTGCAAGCACACCAAGAGCAATACCATTGTTTTGGCCAAAAACAAGCAATTGTGCGCTAGTGGTACGGGGCAAACTTCAAGGGTTGATGCGTTGAACCAAGCTATTCACAAAGCAAAGTCATTCGATTTTGATTTGAAAGGTGCCGTTATGGCCAGTGATGCGTTCTTCCCATTCCCTGATTGTGTGGAGATTGCGGACAAAGCAGGCATTAAAAGTGTTATCCAACCCGGCGGCTCTATAAAAGACCAACTGAGCATTGATTACTGTAATGAAAATGGATTGGCGATGGTGATGACTGGCACTAGGCATTTTAAACATTAATTTTAGTACTTTAGCCGATAATTTTTTACCGTTAATCCGAAAAACAGACAATTTCTATGGGATTCTTTGATTTCATGACCGAGGAAATAGCTATTGACCTTGGTACTGCAAACACCCTGATCATCCACATGGACAAAGTGGTTGTTGACAGTCCTTCTATTGTGGCAAGGGACCGTGTTACAGGGAAAATTATCGCGGTAGGCCGCGAAGCCAGCATGATGCAGGGGAAAACCCATGAAAACATCAAAACCATACGACCGTTAAAAGATGGGGTAATTGCCGACTTCGACGCTTCGGAAAAGATGATGAACATGATGATCAAGAGTATTCCGGCCTTGAAGAAAAAATGGTTTCCACCAGCTCTTCGAATGGTTATCTGTATCCCATCAGGAATTACCGAAGTTGAAATGCGTGCTGTGCGTGAATCTGCGGAACGCGTAAACGGAAAAGAAGTGTACTTGATCCATGAACCTATGGCTGCCGCTATTGGTATTGGTCTGGACATTATGCAGCCCAAAGGAAATATGATCGTGGACATAGGGGGCGGTACAACAGAGATCGCAGTTATTGCTCTTGGCGGTATTGTTTGCGATAAATCGGTGAAAATTGCAGGTGATGTTTTTACCAACGATATTATTTATTACATGCGCACCCAACACAACCTTTATGTTGGTGAAAGCACTGCTGAAGCCATCAAGATTGAAATTGGTTCCGCTACCGAGGATTTAAAATCGCCGCCAGAGGATAAATCTATTCAAGGTCGCGACCTATTGACCGGAAAACCAAAACAGGTACACGTTTCCTATCGTGAAATTGCCAAGGCGCTGGACAAGAGCATCCTAAGAGTCGAGGACGCTGTTATGGAGACTTTGTCCCAAACCCCTCCAGAGCTAGCTGCGGATATATACAATACGGGAATCTATCTTGCTGGTGGTGGTTCCATGCTACGAGGATTGGACAGAAGACTTTCCCAAAAAACGGATTTGCCGGTGTACATCGCGGAAGATCCATTAAGGGCAGTTGTAAGGGGAACAGGTATTGCGCTCAAAAACATTGAACGATACAAAAGTATTTTAATAAAATAGAGCAGTTTTTAAAACAGTTCCATTACTTTAAAGGTATCTATCAACCTTCTTAACGATACGATTGCATGCAACGCATCATCAATTTTGTTCTACGCTATCGAAACGCATTTCTCTATGCGTTTTTTGCGTTTATTTCTTTGGTGATGACCATTAGGTCCCATTCGTACCATCAATCCAAATTTTTTAACTCCTCAAAATGGGTCACTGGCAGTATTTATGGAGCCGGTTCGGATGTTTCGTCCTATTTTGATCTACAGGAAGAGAATTCCCGATTAGTGCAAGAAAACCGGGAATTACGTAAGCTCCTGTTCAATTCGAACGGTGATAGTATTACCACTTCTTTGGATTCTACCTTACTACAACACGAAGTCCTGAACGCCAAATTAATAAAGAACAGCTACATTTCTCCACGAAACTATGTTACAATAGATAAAGGGGCACGGGATGGGGTGCACCAGGATATGGGGGTCATTACAACAGATGGGATATTGGGCATTGTAGAAAATGTTTCCAATAAGTTTGCCACCGTGCAAAGTGTTCTGAACACCAAATCCAACATTAATGCAAAAATCAAGGGAACCGAATACTTTGGATCATTGATCTGGGACGCCAAAGATTATACCGTGGTGCAATTGGTAGATATTCCACGATTGGTGCCCCTCGTAGTTGGCGACACTATAGTTACCGGAGGCATGTCCAGCATTTTTCCAGAAAATGTTCCTGTAGGGATTATCAAAAAATATGACCTCAACGACTCTAAGAGTTTTTACGACATTGATGTTGAGCTTTTTAGCGATATGGCCAACATTAAAAATGTTTACCTTATAGAGAACAAGAACAAAGAGGAGATTCAAGAACTTGAGGCAAGAACCGTAGAATGAACAATACGATAATCATAAATATCTTCAGGTTTGTGTTGCTGGCCCTCGCACAGGTTCTCATTTTCAACAATCTGAATTTCTTGGGTTTTATCAACCCTATGGTCTATGTTATCTTCTTTTATTGGTATCCTATCAAAGTAAACAGGGCAGTGTTTATGCTTACCTCGTTTTTTTTGGGCATTACTATCGATATTTTCTCGGACACTCTTGCCTTGAACGCTTTGGCATCTATTACCATTGCCTATCTAAGACCTGCAATAATGCGTTTTTGTTTTGGGGTAAACTACGATTTTCAAAACTTCAGTTTTAAGAATACTACCAAAATCCAGCGGATTACTTTTATGGCTTTATTGGTCCTGATCCATCATTTGATATTCTTTTCCTTTGAAATTTTAAGTATTGCCCATATCCTATTAATTTTGAAGAAAGTTTTTGTGACAAGTATTGTAACTTTAATACTTTGCATACTATTCAGTTCACTTTTTAGTCCAAAAACCGAATAAAACAGAGTTTTTTTTCGTTGGATATACGTAGAGCCAAAAAAAATTAGGCCGTTCATGAAAAAATTATTGCTATCGTCCGTTGTTGTACTTATAGGATTTACCTTTATTGGTAGGCTCTCTTATTTGCAATTGTTCCGGTTTTCACCAGATCAAATATTGGATGATCCAGCCATAAAAAAGGTGTACGACTACCCCGAAAGAGGTTACATCTATGACCGGGATGGCAAACTGTTGGTGGGTAACCAGCCCGCCTACGATGTTATGGTAATTCCAAGAGAAGTAAAACCTTTGGATACTTTGGAATTCTGTGGACTTTTGGGCATAGAGAAAGCCGAATTCATGTCCAAAATGGAAAAGGCGAGGATTTATTCCCCAAGGTTACCCTCTGTTCTGGTACCTCAACTTTCCAAAGAGGATTATGCCAGGCTTCAAGAAAAAATGCGCCACTATACCGGTTTTTATATCCAAAAAAGATCGCTACGCTATTACAACACCAAGAGTGCCGCAAATGTACTTGGCTATATTAGTGAGGTAAACGAATGGGATCTTAAAAACAATCCGTATTATGTTGCCGGAGAACTAAAGGGAACAACAGGTATTGAACAGCAGTACGAAGAAATTTTACGGGGCAGAAAAGGCGTGAAACATATTCAAAAGGACCGATTCAATAGGGACATTGGGCCATATAAGGAAGGAAAGTTGGATACACTGCCCGAGCAAGGTAAAGAAATCCATATTACCTTGGACAAAGTTCTACAGGAGTATGGCGAAAAATTAATGCACGGTAAAAGAGGGGGCATTGTAGCCATAGAGCCAAAATCCGGTGAAATTTTGGCCATGATCTCAGGGCCAACATACGACCCTTCGCTTTTGGTTGGTCGAAAACGTTCCAGAAACTACAGTAAACTCCATTACGATACTATTTCTAAACCAACATGGGACCGTTCCATTTTGGCTCAACAATCGCCCGGGTCGCCATTTAAAATCTTAAATGCCCTAGTGGGCCTGCAAGAAGGTGTGGTCGATGCCAATACCAAATTTAAGTGCTATCACGGATTTTATGTGGGCAACACCTTAAGAGGATGTCACTGTGGTGGAGGCGCAAGAGATTTGAACCCTGGTATTTACAAATCCTGTAATGCCTATTTTGCCGGTGTTTTCCGTAAAATATTCGATAAGTACGAAACCACCGACGAGGGTATGGATGTTTGGGAAAAGCACATGAAAAGTTTTGGTCTTGGAAATTTCCTTGGAACCGACCTACCCACCGGAGCTCCTGGCAGAATACCAGATAAAGCTTTCTATGATAAATGGTATGGAGATGGCAGATGGGCAGCATCGACCATCATATCCAACTCGATTGGCCAAGGAGAAATTGCGGCAACGCCCTTGCAGTTGGCCAACATGACAGCTGCCATAGCCAACCGTGGATATTTTTACACCCCGCATGTTATTAAAAGCGTTGGAAACAATGGAACTATTGACCCTAAATTTACCGAACCCCGATACACTACGATCGATAGAAAACATTTTGACCCGGTAATAGAAGGCATGAGGAACGTTTACCATTACGGAACGGCCAGATGGGTAACGGTTCCAGATATTGAAATTGCCGGAAAAACCGGAACTGTAGAAAATTTTATACGAGTTGATGGAGAAAGGATGCAGTTGACGGACCACTCTGTTTTTGTTGCCTTTGCCCCGGTGGACAACCCACAAATCGCATTGGCCGTGTATATTGAGAACGGCTACTATGGCTCTCGATATGCAGGACATATTGCTTCTTTATTGATAGAAAAATATCTCAAAGGTGAGATTACCCGAAAAGATCTGGAAAAAAGAATGTTGGAGAAAACGTTGGAACACGAATATGCCAAGCCATACAGTGGCGAACCTTTCAAGATAAACGAATATGTTTGGTAAAGGTCTATTTGGACGTTTGGATTGGGTCACAGTAATCCTATACGCTCTTTTGGTCTTTATTGGCTGGATCAATATTTATTCAACATCTGTTGAGGAGACACACACCTCTATTTTTGATTTTTCCACCCTTTACGGAAAGCAAATTTTTTTTATTGGCCTTGCAACTTTGGGCATCATTTTCGTGCTTTTTGTAGAATCTCATTTTTTTGAACGGTTTGCTTCAATTTTTTACATCGTATCCATTGTTTTGCTCTTGGGGGTGTTCTTATTTGGAAAAACTATTGCCGGAGCTACATCTTGGTACGATCTTGGATTTTTTAACTTTCAACCGTCCGAGCTGGCCAAAGTGAGTACATCCTTGGCTCTTGCCAAGTTTTTAAGCGATATACAAACCGATATTCGTACTGGAAAGCATCAACTTTATGCTTTGATCATTATTCTATTGCCAGCGGTATTGATATTGCCGCAGCCCGATCCAGGGAGTTCACTCATATACTTCTCGTTATTCTTTGTTCTGTTCAGAGAAGGGTTCCCGATCTATTATTTGGGCATCTTAATTTTTGCAGTGGTCCTTTTTGCTACCACTTTAATGTTTGGAACGGTATGGGTGACCATTGCACTGATCATACTCACTTTATTGTTCTACACCTTTAAAAAGGCATCCGTAAAAATTCCGATACTGCCCGTAGTCGGCGTTATTGTAATTTCCATATTGTTTTCGCTCTCGGTGAACTTTGTATTTGAAAACGTTTTTGAACAGCGCCACAGAGATCGATTTGCACTATGGTTAAGCTTGGAGAAGGACGAAGGAAAACTGGACGAAATTCGAAAAACCATAGGCTACAACACCTATCAATCCGAAAAAGCCATTGAATCTGGCGGTTTTACCGGTAAGGGGTTTTTAGAAGGTACTCGAACCAAAGGGGATTTTGTTCCTGAGCAGCATACCGATTACATATTCAGTTCCGTGGGCGAAGAGTGGGGCTTTTTGGGCACCACTACTGTTATCTTGTTGTTTTCCTTGTTCTTTTTGCGTTTGATTTATATTGCCGAGCGACAGAAAAGTGATTTTAGCCGGATGTATGGTTATGGGGTAATTTCCATCTTGGTATTCCACTATTTCATCAATGTTGGAATGGTCATAGGTTTACTGCCCACCATTGGAGTGCCATTGCCCTTTTTTAGTTATGGCGGCTCTGGACTTATTTTCTTTACGATGTTACTTTTTGTTTTTTTGAAGCTGGATTCCAACCGCTTGAAGGACGGAATCTAAAATTTAAATCCAGAAATATCCACTTTGGATTCAACCTTGTTCTGCCATGTTTTTGATTGTTTTTCAAAGAAATCAATACCGGTTACTTCTTCCAACTTGTCTATGGTTACCACAAATTGGGATAAAGGCTTTTCACTTTCCTTTGCCGGAATCAAAAATGCAATTACTTCATTTCTGTCCCATTTGTCCTTCAATACAATTTTATAAAAGGCTTTGGGCACATCTACATCCTCTTCTCCAATTTCTGGCAAATCATTTTCGAGAACACCTCCTGTAATCACAATTAAATCACCATATTTTTTGCACCACTGCCTAACTTTCTGCTCCAATCGGTTCCAAATCCCTGCATTAAAATCTCTATCCTGCGGGCTAATATTGCTTGTATAAAATGTTTCGTTATAGGCAGACTCGGAAAAACGCCTATCGCCGGCGGGAACCAGATGCCCCCTATCGTAACCTGAGCCTCTGTAATTTCTCCAATCAGCAGATTTGGACTTCACTTTTGGGTCTTCAATAAAATAGGGTCTTTTTCTATCATCGTAAGTCAAATGACTTTCTTTAAGTTGATAGGCTACCCATTCAGCTTGTTCATGAGGTTCGCTATAAGAAAGGGAATAATGCGCATGCTCCACCACTTCTCCTGAGCTCGAACTTGGTAAAAAATCAAAATCCAACAGTTCACTTTCCGCAGTGTTAGGTCTTGAATACGTTGCTGGGGTATAAAAATTGTCGAACAGCCAAAAACCGATTACGCACAATGACATCAAAATGACATAAGTGGCTCTATTCTTCATGCTACTTGGTTATGGGATTTAAACTTAAATGCCAAAAATGCATAAAAAAACCAACTCAAAGAGTTGGCTTTCTATTTAATTTATAAAATACGACCTGACTTATCCTTTAACGCTGGCCAATTTTGTTTCTTCTCTTTTAATATTGTTTTGGTGGAGGTCCTTAAGCACATTTACAGCTTCTTCCACATAAATATCACGTGCCAAGTCCTTGTGCCATCTATCTCTTTTCTCACGTAGTACAGAATCTTGGGTAAACAACTCTGTTTCGTACTGCAAGGAACCAAAGGACAATTTTGAATCGTAGTCCCTTAAGCTTTTAAAGCGTTCTGAACGCTTTTTGGCTTCTTGTTCTTTGCCAACATAAGCGTCGTACTTTAGTGAAATCATATTTTCATCCTGTTGCTCCTTCAACCACTTGGCGTTTTCCTCGATAAGCTTGATCTGCTCATTGGTCGCCATACGTGCTTTACTGCTCTTGACCGCTTGGTCCAAGTCGATATACCCGTCCCAGACTTTGTAATCGGCTGGCGTAATCTTATCCCAACCTAACGGATTTTGTTGATCGCGCTCCCCTAAATCAATGTAGCTATAACGGTCCGGAACCACAATATCGCTTTTAACACCTTCTAATTGGGTGGACCCTCCATTGATCCTATAGAACTTTTGGGTAGTCAATTTAATGGCTCCTAAGTCTCCATGTTCATTGCCCCTAACAATGGGATCTAAAGGAATCACGTTTTGCACTGTTCCTTTTCCAAAAGTTTGTTTGCTACCAATAATTACGGCTCTTTTATAGTCTTGCATAGCAGCGGCCAAAATTTCGGATGCAGATGCCGATAGTTCATTAACAAGAATTACTAAAGGACCGTCCCACTGAACTCGCTCATCTTTATCCTCATGCACTTCTTTTCTTTGTCCAGAGGAACGCACTTGCACAATAGGGCCGTCTTTAATGAACAATCCAGCCATTTCCACAACGGTTTTTAACGATCCACCGCCATTATCCCTCAAATCCAAAATAATTCCTTCCGCACCGGCTTCCTTTAAACGTTCCAACTCCTTTGCTACATCGGTCGCTGCATTTCTTTCGGAATAGTCATCGAAATCCACATAAAATTTAGGCAGATTGATTAGACCATATTTCTGATTGCCTGCATCTATTGTGGCAGATTTTGCATAAGATTCCTCAAGTTCCACTACATCTCTTGTAATGGAAACCGTTTCGATAGTGCCATCCACTTTTCTTACGGTTAGCTCAACTACGGTTCCTTTGGGACCTTTAATCAGTTTAATGGCATCATCCAATCGCATACCAACAATATCGATGGGTTCTTCATCTTTTTGACCAACTTTTAAAATCTGGTCGCCCACCTCTAGACTCTGGTCTCTCCAAATGGGACCACCAGAAATAATCTCTACGATTTTTGCTCCTTCGGGTTTTTTCTGTAATCTGGCACCTATCCCTTCGAACTTGCCGGACATTCCTATATCGAACTTTTCCTTTTCTTCAGGAGCAAAATAAAATGTATGGGGATCAAACTCCTCCACAATTGTGTTCAAATACTGTACAAACCAATCCTTGCGTTCTAGGTCGTCCACAAAATCAAAGAATTCGTCCAACGTGTTTTTGGTGACCTCTCTCGCTTCTTTCTCTGTTGCTTCTTTGTCCACAGAACTTGGAATATCACCAAAAAACAATACTGGCTTTGTATCGGTGCTTGCGACATCGCTGGCATCATTGATCAAGTTATCGATCTTGTTATCGAATACATTTAGGGTATTGTACTTCAACTGCTTTCTCCAACGTTCTTTTAATTCTTTTTTGCTCGAAGCGAACTCTTGCTTGTCGTAATCAATTTCAATGGTTTCGTCGATAGTATAATCAAAAGGCTCGGAAAGTACTTCGTTATATATTTCCTTGGCCTCTTTCATACGCACCATTAATCGCTGATAAACAACATTAAAAAATGTAATGTCCGTATTTCTGATCTCATCATCGATCATAAACCGGTACTTTTCAAATTCCCGTAAATCACTCTGAAGAAAATATCTTTTGGTAGGGTCTATGATGTCTATAAAATCATCAAAGACATTAGAACTGAAACTATCGTTGATATCCTTAGGCTCGTAGTGTCCTTTTTCCAACACATAGGAAATCAATTCTAGCAAAAATTTATCCTTATCATCATTTTCAAAGGACTTATTGGTAAAACTGCAAGAGGCTACTGCCACAAGGATAACCAAAAGTGCTAAAATGAAGTTCTTTTTCATAAATATGTTTTTTTTGAGGGAAACAATTTGGCCCCATACTGCCAAATCTACATTATGTCTTCCTTCGTTCTACTTGTATGATTTCTCTAAGATACAGAAAAAACCGTGCCAGTCCTTTCTGCTGAATTTAATTTTTTGTTAAACGGCCAGAGCTTCATATCCTTATGAAAAACGTATTTTTATGCCATTAATTATCCCATATGGAAAAACCATTGATTCTTGTAACCAATGATGATGGAATTACCGCTCCTGGACTCAGAGCATTAATACGTACCATGAAACAGCTTGGCGATGTGGTGGTTGTTGCCCCCGATAGCCCACAAAGTGGCATGGGGCATGCCATTACGGTAGATAGCACCCTGTTTTCCAAAAAAGTCGTCGTAGATCACAAAGAGGGAGCTCCTAGTGAGTATAGTTGTAGCGGGACCCCCGCAGATTGTGTAAAGTTGGCGCTTCGGGTTATTTTGGGCCGTAAACCTGATATTTGTGTAAGCGGTATCAACCATGGGTCCAATTCGTCTATCAATGTGATTTATTCGGGCACCATGAGTGCTGCCATTGAGGCAGGAATCGAAGGTATTCCCGCTATTGGGTTTTCCTTATGTGATTACTCTTGGAATGCCAATTTTGAACCAGCGCTTGATTGTGTAAAAAAAATTGTCTCCGAGGCATTGACCAATGGTATTCCAAAAGGAACCGTATTGAACGTAAACATTCCAAAATCGGAAAGTGCCCCCAAAGGAATTCGAATTTGCAGGCAAGCACGTGGCAATTGGAAAGAAGAATTTGACAAAAGAACAAGTCCCTCCGGAAAGGATTACTATTGGCTTACCGGCGAATTTGAGCTACTGGACAAAGGAGAAGATACCGACGAATGGGCCTTGGCACAGGGCTATATTTCCGTAGTACCCACACAATTCGATCTTACGGCGCACCACGCCATACCGCAAATAAACAACTGGAACTTAAATGAACAATAAAAAAGAAATCATTATCGGGTTTATTGTAGGCCTCATTGCAAACACATTTGGCACCTTGCTCTATATCATATTATTTTCTGATTTGAGTGTAACGGAAACCATCAATGCCGCCATAAGCCAAGGCCATATTGGCAGTTTGTTGGCACTGGGCGCCGTTTTAAACCTTGTTGCCTTTTTTGCCTTTTTACGCATTAAGAGGGATCAACGGGCCAAAGGCGTTATGTTGGCCACCTTGGTTACCGCTTTGGTAATATTGTCGTACAAAGTGATGGGATAGGTAGATACAGAACTGTTTTAAATCCAACCCATACTAATCGATATTAATTTTTGATTTTTGCCTTTAGTTTTTGAATTTGATCCTTACCAATGAAATATTATATCATAGCTGGTGAAGCATCCGGGGATCTACATGGTTCCAATTTGATAAAAGCCTTAAAAAAAGAAGATCCCTCGGCACAGATTCGATGTTGGGGCGGCGATTTGATGCAACAAGCTGGCGGAGTATTGGCCAAACACTACAAGGACATGGCCTTTATGGGATTTTTGGAAGTACTCAAGAATATCCCTACTATTTTTAAAAACATTGCCTATTGTAAAGAAGACATCCAGGATTTTAATCCCGATGTGATCATATTTATCGATTTTTCGGGTTTTAACCTACGAATTGCAAAATGGGCCAAAGCAAACGGATATAAAACCAATTATTATATTTCCCCACAGATTTGGGCCTCAAGGGAAGGTAGGATCAAAAAAATAAAGCGGGATATTGACCAGATGTATGTAATCCTTCCTTTTGAAAAGGAGTTTTACGAGAAAAAACATGGATATCCCGTACAATTTGTTGGTCATCCTTTAATCGATGCTATCGAGAACACCCCGCTTCAGGACAATCAAACGTTTAGAAAAGAAAACGGGCTAGATGCGGAAAAACCAATAATCGCCTTGCTACCGGGAAGTAGAAAACAAGAAGTTCAAAAAATGTTGAACGTAATGCTTTCCGTAAAAAAAGATTTCCCGCAATATCAATTCGTGATTGCCGGGGCTCCTAGCCTCCCTAACGAATTCTATGCCCCATTTCTAAAAGGCGACAAAGTCGAATATGTCTCCAACAAGACCTATACCCTATTAAAACACTCACATGCCGCCATGGTAACCAGTGGAACGGCTACGCTGGAAACCGCTCTTTTTGGCATTCCTCAAGTGGTGTGTTACAAGGGAAACCGGATTTCGTACCAAATCGCTAAACGAATCATTACCCTCGATTATATTTCTTTGGTAAACCTGATCATGAAGAAAGAAGTCGTTAAAGAACTGATCCAAAACAATCTGACCACAAAAAACTTGAAAAACGAGCTTTCAAAAATTGTGGATGGACCAGATCGCGACCGCATGTTATCAGACTATAAATCATTAAAAGAAAAGTTAGGCGGAAAAGGAGCTAGTGAGTTGGCCGCACAATTAATTGTGAAAAATGTGTAGTTTTATATTCCAAGAAAGTAAACCTACTCTTGGATGTTACGTAAAACCATAATCTTACTATTGTTTTTTGCCATTACAGCTTGCGGGCCAGGCAAAAAGCGACGAACCTACAGCAAGACCCGAACCGTTACGGTAGAGGGGTCCACAACCGACACTTCCCCTAAACCAAAATCCAAAAAGGAGGGGCGTAAAAACGACAAGGCCAACGAAATTATTTCCACTGCATTGACTTTTTCGGGCACCCGTTACAAATACGGTGGCACTACCAAAAAAGGCATGGACTGCTCCGGCCTAGTTTATGTTTCCTTAAAAGAGAACGACATTATGTTCCCTAGGGCTTCTTACCAAATGGCCCTAGAAGGAGAAAAAATACAAGTTGCCCATGTGGAAAAAGGAGATCTGCTCTTTTTTAAAACAAGTAAAACGGGCAAACGCATCAATCATGTAGGATTAGTGGTCGATGTAAACGGTGACGACATTAAATTTATCCACGCCACAACCTCACGCGGCGTACTGGTATCCTCATTACGGGAAGGATACTGGAACAGTGCTTTTGTAAAAGCAATGCGTATCCTGTAAGGTGCAACAACTTAATTTTGTATCCATAAAACTCACTTTGTGGGTTGTTCTGGGCATTGTTTTTGGTTTTTATATTGATGTAGCCCCATCTCTGCTACTCATCGCGATAATGATATTGCTCATTGCTCTTTTTTGGGCAAGAAAAAAGCAACAACGTGATGGATTCCCGTTTTTTGAGATGCTTACATCTTTGCTCACTTTTTGTTTGGGGGTTTGGGTTGTTGGAATTTCCATGGGTCGGAAAACACCAAGGCAAATCATCCTCAATGACCTCGGCCAAGAGAAGGTATGGCATTTAAAAGTGAGAGAAGTGCTAAAGCCCAACCCCTTTTCGCACAGATATGTTGTTCAAGTGGTTGCTTCGGACGACAATACCAGCATCAAGAAAATACTCATAAACCTGTCCTCAGATTCCATTGTGGAGCGTTTAATGGTAGATGATGAATTCCTGACCCATGCCAAATTCCAACCTATTACGCCTCCCCTAAACCCACACCAGTTCGATTACAGGGATTATTTAAAAAAACAGGGGATAACATATCAAATTCGGACCAACTATAACTCCATTATAAAAAAAGAGAATGCTCCAAAAACTTTGTTCGGCAGAGCAGCCAACTTTAGGGAACAGATCATATCCAAATTGAAAAAATACAACTTTGGACCAGAAGAAATAGGGGTTATCCAAGCATTGCTTTTGGGAAAACGGGACGACATTTCCGAGAACACTTACGACAATTATAAAAACGCAGGAGCAGTACATATCTTGGCCGTATCCGGACTCCATGTGGGAATACTCCTTTTTCTTTTGGAATTTATATTTTCGCCTTTGGAACGTTTACCTAAAGGTAAAACCCTAAAGCTATTGATCATTGTACTGTTGCTATGGTCGTTCGCGTTTGTGGCAGGGCTGTCACCTTCCATTGTCAGGGCCGTTTCCATGTTCTCCTTTGTAGCGTATGCGATATACCTGAACCGCCCTACCAATTCGTTCAACATTATCGCATTATCCATGTTGTTCATTCTTTTGGTCAAGCCCTTGTTTTTATTCCAGGTAGGCTTTCAAATGAGCTATGCCGCGGTTTTCTCCATTGTCTGGATCTACCCAAAACTGCAAAAGTTTTGGTTCCCTGAAAGTATCCTGGTTCGCAAAATATGGCAATTGTTATCTGTAAGTGTTGCTGCCCAATTGGGTGTTTTGCCTATTAGTCTGTTTTATTTCCATCAATTTCCAGCTTTATTTTTTGTTTCCAACCTGCTTATCATTCCTTTTTTAGGTTTGATTTTAGGATTTGGAATCCTAGTCATCTTTTTAGCCCTGATAGACTTTTTGCCAAAAGTTATGGTCCAGAGTTTTGATTGGACCATCAATCTAATGAATTCTACTGTTGCATGGGTGGCTCGTCAGGAGAGTTTCATTATCAAAAACATCCCGTTCGATTCTTTTCAACTCATCTGGGGCTACTTGGCAATCATTGTTCTTGTATTGTTTCTATCCAAGCCCAAATGGAAAACCATGGTCCTTTTTTTCAGTGGGCTTATCATTTTTCAAGTTTGGGGCATTTATAAGCAGTCCAAAGCGCATCAAAAGGAAAGCATCATTTTGGCGCATCGTTCCAGAAATACGATTTTATTGCATCAACTAGGGGATTCTCTTGCTATCATCACTTCAGATCCTTTCCACCTTGGAAACATAACAACAGATTATGCCGTAGCCGAACGAATTCAAAAAATGGATACCGTTCAACTCAAAAATAGTTATCAAATTGGTCAAAAAAAGTTATTTGTAGTGGACAGTCTCACCCTTTTTCCTATAAAAGTACGGCCGGATTATCTTTTGCTTACCCAATCATCAAAAATTAATCTGGAACGGGTATTGGACTCCATTAGACCCAAAAAAGTGTTTGCGGACGGCAGCAATTATCCAAACTTGGTAAACAAATGGAAAGCGACTTGTGCACAAAAAGAAATCCCTTTCCACCATACAGGGGAAAAGGGATTTTATATGTTCAAGTTTTGAGTGCGAATTAGTGTACGTTGCCCATCAATTTTTTGATCAATGGTGAGGCAATAATGACCAATACTCCCGCACCTATCGCGTACTGGGCTATGAGCATAAATCCATCGGTATAAACACTAAGGGTACTAAAGCCGCTTATATCGGTGTCGGTGCTTTCGATAGCCATTTGTTTTCCAATAAATCCGACCACCTGAAATGCAAAAGCGGACGATAGGAACCACACGCCCATCATAAAAACAACTATCCTTTTTGGAGAAAGGTCTGTAATTTTTGAAAGCCCTACGGGCGACATGAACAATTCCCCTACAGAAATCAAGAAATACATAAGCAATAAATATGTAAAGGGAACAAATCCATTATCGTTTGCACTGGTACCACTAATGGCCAGTACATAAAAACTGACTCCCGCGAACAAAAGTCCCATTCCGAACTTATAAGGAGTTCTTGGATTAAGTTTTTTCTTGGACAGCCATTGCCACATTAAGGAAATTGGAATGGCCAAAATAATGATCCACATAGAGTTTAAGGAGTTGGTCTGCGAGGCGGTCATAATTCCTTCCAAATCCACATTACGAGCGGCAAAAAGTGTAATCACACTTCCCGAAAGCTCGTGAAAACCCCAGAAAATGGTCATAAAAAAGGTTATCAGCACTGCTACAAATAGCTTTTTACGCTCCTCTGCTGTGGCTTTGTACATTATGTAGCCCAAATACAATAAAATGGACAACCCAATTAATTTAAATATCACATTTACGATATTCTGGTCTCCAAAAAAAGAACCTTCTACTCCCAATGCTTTGTAAGAAGACAACAAATAAGCAATTACGGGAACCGAGGCAAAAGCTAAAACAGGAACCATTACGCCTTGTTTTAGGCCCATAACTTTTTTCTCGATATTTCCATTCTCCGGCGGAAGGCCTTTATCTCCGAACACCCCTTTTTTGATTCCGCTCCAAAAAACGATCAATCCGGTAAGCATCCCTATTCCTGCCAATCCAAATCCATAGTGCCACCCATATTTAGCTGCCAAATATCCACAAAGCAATGGCGCCACCCATCCACCTATATTGATTCCCATGTAAAAAATGGTGAAGCCCGAATCTTTCTTAGGATCTCCATCCTTATATAAAGAACCTACGAACGTTGATATATTCGGTTTAAAAAAGCCATTCCCTGCAATAATCAAGGAAAGGGCCATAAAAAAGGCGACATTATTTTCGATGGCAAGGACAAAATGCCCCAAGGACATTAAAATACCTCCAAGAAATATGGAACGGCGCATTCCAAGGATACTATCGGAAATACGACCGCCAATAACTGTTGATGCATAAACCAAAGAACCATAAGACGAGTACACAGCCGCTGTAGCATAGTCCCGTTCCATTAAGGCAGCGAATATTACATCTACCATGTAGAGTGTAAGCAACGCTCGCATTCCATAAAAACTGAAACGTTCCCACAATTCTGCAAAAAATAGATAGAACAACCCCTGTGGATGCCCAAATATTTGTTTCTCGTTCACTGGCTTGGCTACTTCTGACATAATGGCTAGGTATTGGTTATATTTTAAAGATTTTCTTTAACAAAATTGGTCATTTTGGTATATAGGTGCAATCTGGTATATCCTCCATAAATACCGTGATTTTTATCTGGATAAATAGCCCATTCGAATTGTTTGTTGGCCTGCACCAATGCTTCTATCATGCGCATGGTATTCTGTACATGAACGTTATCGTCGCCAGACCCATGCACCAACAAGTATTTTCCTTTCAACAATTCCGGGTAGTTAAACGGTGAGTTATCATCGTACCCCGTTGGGTTTTCCTGGGGAGTCTGCATGTATCGTTCTGTATAAATGGTATCGTAAAAACGCCAAGAGGTTACTGGCGCCACAGCAATGGCCATTTCAAAGGTGTCGTTACCTTTCAGTAAGGCATTGGTGGACATAAAACCTCCGTAGCTCCAGCCCCAAATTCCGGTTCTGTTCTCATCAATATAGGAGCGTTCGCTCAATTTTTGGGCCGCTACAATTTGATCTTCAACTTCGAATTTACCCAACTCCTTTTGGGTCACCTTTTTAAAATCACGTCCTTTTAAACCTGTTCCCCTACCATCTACACAAGCTACGATATATCCTAGAGATGCCAAGTGTTGATGCCAATAATCATTACTTCCCATCCATTGGTTGGCTACTTGCTGCGAACCTGGGCCACTGTATTGGAACATGAACAATGGATATTTTTTATTGGGATCGAAATCGGTAGGTTTGATCAGGTACATATTTAGGTCGTTCCCATTTATATTGATCGTGGAAAATTCCTTAGGTGAAATCTCATAGCCATCCAACTTTTCCAACAAAGCCGAATTATCTTTAATCTCTTTTATCAATTTACCATTGGAAGCATTGTGCAAGGTAAATTTGTAAGGAGTGGTAGCGCTAGAATATGTGTTTATGTAATAGGTATAATCACTACTGAAGGCAGCAGAATTGGTACCATCTTCAATAGATAGTTCCTTTTTACGCTTTCCTTTAGTAGAAATACTGTAAACGCCCCTGTTGATGGAACCATTTTCTACGGACTGATAAAAAATACGATCGTTATCCTCATCGTAACCATAGTATCTTGTTACTTCCCATGGACCTCCTGTAATTTGATTCTTTAATTTCCCGTTTCTTCCATACAAGTAAAGGTGGTTATAGCCATCTGCCTCGCTTGTCCAAATAAAACTGTCATCATCCAAAAAAGTTAGGTCATCATCTATATCCACATAGGCCGCATCGGTTTCCTCCAACAAAACAGAGAATGAATTATCTTTTGCGTTTACGGCATACATTTTCAAGTTATTCTGATGCCTGTTCAACGTCTGAACACTCAAATGATCTGGATGATGCATCCATTTGATTCTTGGAATATAGTATGGATCGTTCAAATCCACATCCGATATTTTTTCAGAAGCCACATCATACATATGTAAGGTAACAATAGAATTTTTCTCTCCTGCCTTTGGATATTTAAACTCGTGTTGTGAAGGGTACAGGTCCTTTCCATAGACATCCATGGAAAAATGGGGAACCTCGGTTTCATCAAATCTTAGAAATGCAATTTTAGTTCCGTTGCTGTTCCATTCAAAAGCGCGAACAAAAGCAAATTCTTCTTCGTACACCCAATCCGTCACCCCATTTATGATGGTTCCTTTACTTCCATCAGCAGTAATCTGTTTAGTACTCCGGTCGGCCAAATCCATTACATATAAATTATTATCAAGAACATAAGCTACTTTACTGCCGTCTGGCGAAAGTGTAGGTTCTTGAATTTTGGTCTCGGCAATCTTCACCAAGTTTTTAGAGGCAATATCATATACATAATAAATACCAAGACGGGAACGCCTAAAAATGGGTTCCACTTCTGTGGCCAAAAGTACTTGTGATTCATCATCACTGAAAGAGTACGAAGAAAAGTACGGGACAGCATCGGATGAAGCCACAATGGTTTCCACCTTTTCCAAAGTCTTGTAATCGTACTTGTCCAAGCTACTGGAACGCGGAGAGCGCGTTGTATTTAAAATGGTGTATTGTGTACCATTGTTCATGGATCGTAGGACATCCATGTATTCTGTCCTGAATTCCCCTCCCCAAATTTCTTCAAGGGTTATTTTTTTCTTTTGTGCAGTGGAAAAAGTAAATACGCCCAAAAGGAATAGGAATAGAAAAGATTTTTTGTGCATGAAGTGAAAAAATTGATTAAAAACTCCCAAGTTTACTAATATTTATCCGAAAAATAAATTTTGCTGTTGCGTTTGCAACAATTTTAACCTTTACCAAAGCGCTTCGGTTTCAAAATAAGGGCAAGGCTCGTCCAAATGGTCAATATCCTTATCTTTGACTGCTTTTAACCAACTCCTATGAAAACGCCCGTTGAAGGATTTTCCAAACTGTCCAAAACCCAAAAAATTGATTGGATAGCCACTAATTGCACTAAGGACCCAAAGGCCGCCAAACAACTATTGGAGCAGTACTGGAACACCGACCCAAGAGTGCAAAAACTGCACGATGAGTTTATAGAGAATACCATTTCCAATTATTATTTGCCATTTGCCATAGCACCTAACTTTATGATCAACGGGGAATTCTATGCCATTCCCATGGCCATAGAGGAAAGTTCTGTAGTTGCCGCAGCAAGTAATGCCGCCAAATTTTGGATGGAGCGTGGTGGTTTTAAAGCTGAAATTATTGGTACCGAAAAGGTAGGACAGGTTCACTTTATATTTAAAGGCGATAAAGGAAAACTCTCGGAGTTCTTCGCTTCGGTAAAACCGGAGTTATTACAAAGCGTAGCTTCCATTGCCCAAAACATGGAAAAGCGTGGTGGAGGCATTAACAATATCGAATTACGGGATTTAAACGATAAAATTGAAGGCTACCATCAACTCCACTGCACTTTTGAGACCTTGGATGCCATGGGGGCAAACTTTATCAACTCCTGTTTGGAACAGTTTGCAAAGACCTTAAAAGAGCAGGCTCTCGCTTTTGATGGTTTTTCGGAAGAAGAAAAAAACATCGAGGTGGTGATGAGCATTTTATCCAACTATGTACCCAATTGTTTGGTAAAGGCCGAGGTGAGTTGTCCCATTTCAGAATTGGGCAATGCCGACATGCCTGCCAAAGAATTTGCCCAAAAATTTGTTCAGGCCGTAAATATCGCCAAAGTGGAGCCTTACCGGGCCGTGACCCACAACAAAGGGATTATGAACGGGATTGATGCCGTGGTACTGGCCACGGGTAACGATTTTAGGGCAGTAGAGGCAGGTGTGCATGCTTATGCAGCAAAAGACGGACAGTATTCAAGCCTGACCCACGCCAAGATCGAGAACGACATATTTAAATTTTGGATAGAGATTCCTTTGGCTCTAGGTACAGTGGGCGGTTTGACTTCTTTGCACCCCTTGGTAAAGCTTGCTTTGGAAATTCTTCAAAATCCAACCGCAAAAGAGTTGATGCAGATTGTTGCTGTTGCCGGTTTGGCACAGAATTTTGCCGCTGTTCGCAGTTTGGTCACTACGGGCATTCAAAAAGGACATATGAAAATGCACTTATTGAACATGCTCAATCAATTAGGTGCAACGGAAGAGGAAAAACAAAAATTGGTGCATTATTTTAAGGACCAGACCGTAACCAACGCTTCGGTAAAAGAAGCTCTTGATAAAGTTAAAGCAGAGTAATGGAAAAGGAGTTTTACAGTAATGGTAAATTATTGCTCTCGGGCGAGTATGCTATCTTGGATGGGGCCTTGGGATTGGCCATTCCTACTAGCTATGGACAATCGCTCCATGTAACTCCTACCACCACCGGTTTTTTGGATTGGGCCAGTTTTAACGAAAATAAGAACGTTTGGTTCTCTGCCAAATTCGATTTGTCCAACTTAAATGTAATTTCTGCTTCGGACGAAGCAATGGCCAAAACATTGAAATCTTTACTATTGGAAGCTAATGCACAAAACCCATTGTTATTGACAGACAGTAATGGTTTTCAAATAGAAACACATCTTTCTTTTCCGAGGTCTTGGGGATTGGGAACTTCATCCACCCTTATAAATAATTTGGCGCAATGGGCACGAGTGGATGCTTATCAACTATTATGGAACGCATTTGGCGGAAGTGGTTACGATATCGCCTGTGCGCAAACCAATTCACCTTTAACCTATCAACTAAAAAATAGCACGCCCAAGATTGAAATTATTGACTTTGACCCATATTTTAAGGACTCCCTATATTTTGTGCATCTAAATCAAAAACAGAGCAGCAAAGCGGCAATTGCCAATTATAGGAAACAAGCGTTTGATACTTCGGAGCTTGTAAAAAAAATATCCGGCCTTACCCGAAGAATGATCAGTGCATCCACGTTGTCTGATTTCGAATCGATAATGGAAGAACACGAATCCTTACTTTTCCCCATTTTAAAGATGAGCCCCATTAAACAACGTCTTTTTCCGGATTATTTTGGAATGGTAAAAAGTCTTGGTGCTTGGGGTGGTGATTTTATTTTGGCCTCTGGCGACGAAAAATCAATTTCCTATTTTAAATCTAGAGGGTATGATACTGTGATTCCATACTCAAAAATGATCCTTTAGGCTATTTCTTTATTTTTCACCTATATTCATTTACCGCATTCGTAAACTCAAATCGGGCATTCGTCAGATCTAAACAGTCAATGTAGTACTTTACTAATAAGTTTGATACCTATTCATCAAACTATTTAGAAAAATGTTCCAAATCTTTACAAAAATAGTTTACCGATTCCTTCTTGGAGTCGTGTTTTTATTTGTTTTCCAAGCCTATTCCCAACTTGACTCAGCTATAACCAATAGGCTCAATGGCTTTATGCGCGAAAACTGCACAACCACATTTAATGAAATTTCTTCCGCCCCAGTAGAAAGCATACTCAAACATAAAGTCTTCCACATTGTTCAGGAGACCCAGAACATATATGGCGAAAGGAAGAAAAACATCAATGAATTTATAGTAATCGATACTGGACAAAAAGTAAAAGGTTTTGAACGAATCCAAACCAATACAAGCTTGCCAGAACTTACCGGTTACATTAGAGAAGATTTTGTACTGAATCAAGAAACCGCCCACCAATTCCAATCGCTCTTGGATTACATTTATCCTATCGCGGAGTGGAAGCCGGACAAAAGGGAGTTTTTCCAAAAAAATGGCAAATGGTACTTTTTACGCGATGCCTATTTCCGGACTAAACAAGGGTTTGAAATCACTGTGGATACTCAAGAAAAGATTACCGATATCTGCTATAAAATGAAATGGGACGGTTCTGAAAGTAAATAACACGAACATGGCCCAATAAAAAAGCCTCCCGATTAGGAGGCTTTTTTTATATCTGAACAACTACTTTTCTAGTAGAATGTAGCTCTTTTATCTTCTATCTCAGCTTTATCTTTTAAAGCGTTATAAACCGCACCGTTTACTCTAGCCGCAGCACTACTTTGCAAGTTCTGCGCGTAAGTACTGTAATTTTCAACATCTGCAGCTTCAGTTTTATTGGTCACCTTGATCATGAAAACCCCTGATTCTCCCTCGATCAATTTGGAAGTTTGGTTTGCATCCAAAGCAAATGCAGTTCCTACAACTAATGGCTCTCTACCTGCTCCCGGTATAGTTGGGGAAGACAAAGTTACCGCCGAGGCAGTACTAACACTTACATTGTTATCTGAAGCAATGGCATCCATTGCCTTACCTTGATTGGCAGCGATAATCTGTTCTGCCTTGCGTTCTTTTCTAATTGCCGGTAACGCTGTAGCGGAAGCGTCTTCGGGGGCCATTACGCCTTTTTTGTATTTTTTGGTCAATTGCACCACGGCATAACCATTATTTACATTAAAACGTCTAATATCACCAACACTGGTATCTTCGTTAAATACCCACTGCACTATGCTACGTTGTGAACCAAGTCCGGGAAGGTTTTCTTCCATCTCCTTGATTTTATTTACAGGACGAACTGTATAAGTACTTTCTCTTGCGATGTCTCCAAAACTTTCCGGTTCTGCATCCAAAACGGCCATTTCGAATTTAGTCGCATCGGTAAACAAGGTATTGATAGTTTCTTCTGAAGGCTCTATCTCTCTGGCTAAAGTAGCAACCTGAATCACATCTTGCTTGTCATCCACTTTAATTACGTGGTATCCAAATTGTGTCTCTACCAAACCAATGGTCCCTGTTGGGTTTCCAAAAGAGAAATCGTTGAACTCGTCCGCCATTACACCTTCTTGGAAATAGCCCAAATCACCCCCACGTGGTGCTGATGGACCATCTGAATTCTCTCTGGCCAATGTAGTGAACAATACATCTTCTTTTTTGGCTTCGGCCAATAGTCTTTTAGCTTCGGTTTCGGCTTCTTCTTTTGTTCTGGTAATCGAAGGGTTTGCACGTTCAGCACCTTCCCAAGTAATCAAAATATGGCTTGCCTTTACGGTTCCGTTGGCTTTCCTGTCCATTACCTTGGAAATTTTGTAAAAATCACCATCCTTGTAAGGACCATAAATATCACCTGCATTCATTGCCATAAGTGTATCAGCAACAACGGCCGGCAAATCGTTTTTGGCCTTATAGATCGTATCGAATTTGGAATCAGAATAACGATCCAAAAATGCGACCATGTCCGTGGTATTCCTAAATCCGGCAATGGTATCGTTTGCATCCTTCGCCTCAGAATATTCCACTGAATCATCCAACAGGGCAGTAATTCCTTCTTTTACACTGTTGTCATCCTCTGCAGATGGCTTCTCTTCAAAATATACAAATCTAATATCCCTAGCCTTCTCTTGTTCGAACAAAGCTTTATGATCGTTGATGTAGGCTTGGATATCACTTTTGGACACATTAATGGTACTATCGGGGATAGAAGTAAAAGGAATACGAACATACTGAAGATCCACTTTGTTGTTGGACATATCGTAGTTCAGTTTTCCTTCGGTCAAGGTTGCAGTAACTCCTCCTTTAACCAAATTAAAATACATACGTTCCTTGGCAGCTTGAATTATTGATGCCTCATCTTGCAACCATGCATCATATCTTAGAGGATCGTTTACTTTCCAATCGGCAATAGCGCTTTTGAACACTTCTTCGTTAAAGATTCCGTTTTCATCTTGAAAATCTGGAATTTGAGCATAACCGGATGTTCTTACAAACTCAACAATCTGATCACTTTCCACATCAATGCCCAAGTCTTCGAACTGCTGGTTCAAAATGGTCTTTCTAACTTCTTGATCGTACACCATGTTCACCAATTGGGTAGATGTAACTGTGGGGCCATATCGCCTAGAAGCCGTTTCTACCTGAGCTCTGAACTCATCAATGGGAATATTTTCTCCATTTACCTCAGCGACCGTGGAACCAACTTTTGTCCCAGAAAAGTTATCACTGCTGAATACTCCGGATATTACGAATGCGAACAACGCCAAACCAATTATTAGAATTAGAACAGTTGTCCGTTTTCTAATATTCTCTAATATTGCCATTTTACTGCTTGTTTTCTTTAAATTCAGTGGGCGAAAATACCACTTTCTTTTCAAATAGGAAAGCTAAAAAAGGGGCGGAAAATATTAATCTTCAGTCTGAACGCTCACACTTACCAAATCAATTTTGGTATTGGACACTTCCAATATTTTGAAGGTAAAATTATCCACGGTTACTTGTGTATCCTTTTCGGGAATCTCGCCTGTATGGTTTACGATCAATCCGCCCAATGTTTCGTACTCTTCTCCCTCGGGGAGCTCCAATTTATAGTTTTCGTTAATATAATCCACCTCCATACGGGCAGAAAACTTATACTCGTTCTCGCTTATTTTTTCTTCGTGCAGGTCTGTGGAATCGTGCTCATCCTCGATTTCCCCAAACAGTTCCTCTATAATGTCCTCTACCGTTAAAATACCCGATGTTCCCCCATACTCGTCCAAAACCACCGCCATACTTTTGCGCTTTTTGGTGAGAACGTTCAGAATATCCTGAATCAACATGGTTTCTGGCACAAACTCGACCGGAAGCAAAATACTTTTAATGGTCTTGGGTTTTTTGAAAAGCTCATAGGAATGGACATACCCTATTATCTCGTCTATACTTTCCTTAAAAATCAGGATTTTTGAATAACCAGTTTCCGAGAAGAGCTTGGCCAAATTTTTAGGGGTCTCGTTATGTTCCACGGCAACGATCTCGGTTCTGGGAACCATTACCTCCCTCGCCTTTACGGTCGAAAACTCTAAAGCATTTTGAAAAATCTGAATCTCTGAATCCACATCGTCCTCTTCTTGCACGGTTTCCATTTGCTCGGTGATATAATCCCCGAGTTCCAGTTTTGTAAAGGAGAGCTGCATATCATCCCCATCCGTTTTAAAGACAACCCTTAAAATAAAATCGGAGACTTTAATGACAAACCAGGATATCATTGAAAAAAGGAGATAGAAAAAATATGCGGGCACGGCAAAAATCTTTAACAGTGCGTTCGCATAGATCTGAAAAAAGACTTTGGGCAAAAACTCAGCTGTTAGCAATATCACCAAAGTTGAGATCACGGTTTGGGACAGCAGACTAAAATCCGTCAACAAAGCATTTATGAACTGGTAATTGGTAGGCAAAAGGTTTTGAAACCAAGCCATTAGCATATCCCCCATAAATAGACCATAGATCACCAAAGCTATATTGTTACCTATAAGCATGGTGGCTATAAATTTTGAAGGTTTATCGGTGAGCAAGGTGAGCA
This sequence comes from Algicola sp., assembly GCA_018222835.1. Taxonomy (GTDB): domain Bacteria; phylum Bacteroidota; class Bacteroidia; order Flavobacteriales; family Flavobacteriaceae; genus Flagellimonas. Next base: position 47,121 of record JAAEZN010000013.1, read on the forward strand.
CCTTGGCCAAAAAACCTTCTTGCTTTTTTTCTATTTCAATATGAATCTTATTGGCTGAAATGAAGGCTATCTCCATTCCAGAAAAAAATGCTGAAAACAGCAGGGAAAGTACGATAATAGTGACGGAGGATTCCAATGCTATTGTTGATTATCCTTTCTTCGCTGTTCAAAACGTTTCCGATATCTTCTTCTAAAAACGAACATAGCCACAGAGACTACGGCGAAGAAGATAAAAATATAGGTTTCCTTTGGATCTACGCTCCAAAGTGTGGCAACCTTGTAAATGGAAATTACCGCTACGGCCAAATAAAGGTATTCTGTGTATCTTAAAATCTTGATCATCTTATTCTTCTTCTTTAATCGTCATTAACCCGTAAGTCTTATGGGCCTTAAAAAAAGTAAAATCCTTATTAAAGTCCATCCCTTCGCCATCCATAACGGTCCCATCTTCGGGATTTGTGTACTTAAAAGTGGATTCTGTAAATATCCAATTGTTTGTTTGATCAAAAAATAACTGGTCGGTTTCCAGCTTTTTTCCATCGTGGGTCTCTATGACCACATTTCCTTGCAAATCTATCAAATTAGTTTGTGAATACTGGATTCCATAGTCTGCAACCACTGTACTTTTTTGATTTTCATCATCGTAAAACTCCACCTGAAGTCCTTCGGGAAAAGTTTTAAACTTAAACCTCTGGTTATCAAAATCCTCGGACAATGGACTGGACAATACAGCTATCCGTTTAGAATACGCAGAATCTTGTGTTCCCATGGCCTCCTTGGTCTCGGTATAGGTCAAGGTAAAATTATGCGCAACTCCTTGTGGATACAATGGCTTTACCGCCTCTTCCCCTACTCTTTGGTAGTCGTCGCCACAGGACATAAAAAGCATTGCCACGGTAAAAACCGTGGCAAATCTCTTTAAAATATGTTTAGATGTTTGTTTCACCTTATAGACTAGGTACCTTAACACTGCCTCCAACCCAACAGCTAAAGGTAATGGTCTGACCTGCTTTTCCTGAACTAAAGATCATCTCTTTGGATGGTGCCTTTGCATCATAACTAGCTGCAGTTTGGTTAGCACGTCCGCTTAACGCTGGATCAACTCTACCTGCTTTTCTTGCCATATCGGCCGCTTTCCAGTACATCGCTCTTTTCTCGAACGGAGTACTTCCACAATCGTTGGCACTTGTCGCATATAGGTTGGAAATCAACAAATATGCCTTACCATTTGCTGGGTTAGCCTCTGTTGCTTTAAGTGCGTAGCTCCTTGCTTGTGATTTACTAGACCTTCTAACAGTTGTAGCAATTTTGTAAAGAATCTCGGATTTTTTGTAGGCATCCGTTTCCAATTCCACTGCTCTATTGAAATCGGCCAAAGCTCCTTTTGTGTCACCGGCTTTTTGTTTCAATACTCCACCATACATATATGCATCTGCCGATGGGTCTAGAGCCAACTGAGCTTCAAACAACTTTCGGAACATTGGGTCGTCGGTACATTCCTTGGAGAACATTCTTCCAACGGCACGCTTTACCCATTTTACATCACTTTTCTTTTCATCAAAGCTCTTCTCGTACAATGGAATCAGGTTATCACAATCTGCAAGAGCACCTAATTTAGAGTCCACACTGCTCGCTACTTTACCAAAAGACTCTGAGTTTACGGTAGCTACTCTAAGTGTTCTTTTTTCTTTGGATGTCAATGTTCCCAACGAATCCTTAGGAAGAAGCTTGGTTACAACATCGGTCAATTTTTTATTTTCTTCTTCAATTTTCCCGGTAACATCATCATAGGTGTTAAATACATCTTGAAGGTCTTTTTTACCGGTACCGTGCAAATCCACTAAACTTGAGAAATACAAGTACAAAGCTCTTGGATTGGTAAAATTGGCTTGATCTTCTTGAAAAGCCTTGTCCAACAAGTTGAACAATTGCTCATCTGAAGCCATCTTGTTCTCATACATCAGTAATGATTTATCGATAGCCACACCTGCTTTGCTGTATTTAGTAGGGAAATATTTTAAGCTATTATCGTACAACGCCATTAAGTCTTGGATAAAAGCATCTTTTTCGGCTCCAGTAGAGCTTTCGATCTTGGCTTTTAAAATTCTCTCTCCATAGGAGAAGTTGGCCTTATTGATATCCGGGCAACTTTCGTACACCATTTTCCATGGCTCATAGGCTGCATCGTAGTTTTTCACCTTTACGTGCTCTGCATAAATAGACAGATTGGTCATACACTCGGGGTTCTGTGCTTGTGCCATACTTAATCCCGCCAACATCGTGACCATTATCATTGTTAAGTAGTGTCTCTTTTTCATCTTACTAATTTTAAAGCTGTTAAAGTACAAATTTTCATTAAAAAATCCTCTTAAAGGACTTTCTATGGGTGGTTATTTATTAATTTTTCAAAAAAATGGGCATCAATTTATTTTTCTCTGTTGAAACCATCTATCATTTAATGATAAGCCCACATTAACTTTGAAATAACTTTCCTCTATGAGGTTCGCATCGGTTGTTCCACGTTTTCCCAATTCAAATCCTAGGTTAAGATTGGAGAAAGATGATCCCAACGGTAGTCCAAGTCCAAAAGTTATGCCAAAATTATTTATTTCTTTTTCGTTCACCACCAAACCGCTTACATCATAACGTAAACCTGCCCGATAGGTAACTCTTTTAAAATATCCTGATAATGCTCGATAGTCTGGCACCCAATATCCTCCAAATGCATAGGTATTGGCATCTGAATATGTTACATTTTCCAGACCAAGGAATCTATTTTCGAAATCGCTCATTTGCTGGAAACTGTACTCTGCTCCCAAAAACCATTTCTTGTTCTCACCAAAACCAAGCCCCAAAGTGGTTCTTGTAGGAATCTTTAATTCGGTATTTCTTAAGTTGGAAGCATCCAAGTCCACATCGATTACCTCAACGTTGTTGCCATTGGAAAGAGAAAAAGACCCTAAAGTTTGCGTGTTCTTGGAAACCAAGTTCCCTTGCGTATTTACCAAAACCGAAGTATATATCGTGTACTTGTCCTTTATGGTAGGGTTGTAATTTAATGCATAATTGAAATCGTATCCATTTATTTTGGATTCACGATTGTCCAAGGTACCAAACTGGACCCCTTCTACACTTTGGATTCTTTGGTATTCAAAATTTCCAAAATTGTAATTAACGGTCACTCCCAAGCTCAGGTTCTTAATAGGCTCAAATCCAACCGAAGCGTACAATCTGTTTATCCCTCCATCTCCTTCATAAACATTGGTAACCTCTCCTTGTCCATTATCAAGGACCGAATTAAGACTATATCCGACCGATGAGTATGGCATAATTCCAAAACCGACCCCCATTTTATCCAAAATAGGAAAACCAATGGACAAATAATCCAAATTGGTAACCGATAAATTTTGTTCCTCGCTCCAATCCTTAAGGCGATATTCCCTGTGGGAAATCCCTGCCGTGTATGTGGTCAGTTTTAATTTGGAGTATGCCGCTGGGTTGGATAAATTGATATGGATACTATCTCCATACATACTCATACCGCCCATCATTTGATTATCTACGGTCCCGTTGTTCCGGTGATCCCCTACCCCAAAGTAGGAATATGGCGATATAGTTCCATTTTGTGCGAACAGACCATGGGCCGCCACGCAGAAAAAAGCGATCAAAATTTGTTTAATCATTCAGTTTGTGTTGTATTCCAATAGGCAATTTAGCCCCTCCAAGAGAAATTTGGAGTTCGCAAATATGGTGTTTTTTAGCCTTTTGTCAAAAAAATGGGAGTCTCCGCCTGTTAAAATAACTGTTAAATCTTGAAAACGAGATTGATATTGATCAATAACGCCATCTACTTCTTGGGTTACTCCATTGATTACACCACTGTGTATGCAGGATTCGGTAGAATTGCCAATTATATCCAAAAGCTCGTCCGGTTTTAGTAAGGGCAGCCCGGCAGTTTGATTGTGCATTGCATTGTACCTCATCTGGACACCGGGCGAAATGGCACCTCCGACATACTCACCAATATTGTTCACCAGATCGTAGGTTATACAAGTGCCGGCGTCGATAACCAAAGTATTGCCTCTAGGGTTGTGGCGGTAAGCTGCCGCTGCCAATGCAATTCTATCCACCCCTAATGTCTGTGGCGTGGCATAGCTATTTTTAAAGGGGACTTTAGATGCATTTGTCAGTACGTGCACTTTGCAGAAAAGGGCGACCACATCCCGTTCTTTTCGGTCCAATTTACCTACTGATGATAAAATAGCATTATTGATTTGGGGGTGCTTTTCGAAAAGTTCCTTGATTTTTGATAAGAACATACCGGATTCCGAGGATTGATCAAAAACGATCCTTCCGTTCTCAAAAACAGCATATTTGATACGTGTATTGCCAATGTCGATGACCAAATTCATATTACAAAGATCGGGAATTGAAAAAAATCAGAACCTTTTTTTCGGGTTTTTGTTTGTATATCCTAATTTTGAAATTATATTTGCACCCGCTTAATAAAGCTTGGTACCTTAGCTCAGTTGGTAGAGCAACGGACTGAAAATCCGTGTGTCCCTGGTTCGATTCCTGGAGGTACCACAAAAAAACCCACAACAAATGTTGTGGGTTTTTTGTTTTTCTTTCCTTCTGCCCCCCTGCACTGCAATACAATGCCCTTACGGCTTTTACTGTTTTTCATTCGTTGCCAACAACTCTTTTAAAGGTTTCTTTAATTTTTTATAATTATCTGGCATTTGAAGAAAGGGCTCAATTGTAAAAACAACTTTATCTTCCGCACTGAAAACCCAATAGTTGTTTTCCAGTTGCCCATCATTTGTTTTGATATTATGCTTTGGAATGTTGTTGATTGAAAATTGTTTTTTCTCTTTGTTGTACCAAATTCCAAAAACCCTCAAATCCTCTTCTTTTGAATAGTTAAATATTAAATGTGGTCGGATCTTATTTTTTAAAAGCTCATAATTATAACTTTTCACTGGAAAACTACCCAACTCTTTTGACCAAGCTACATTCTTTCCCTCTTCAGCAATTATTTTGTTCCATTGGCCCACTACAAGAGCACTGTCTTTTTCCGTTTGTATAACTGTAAACAGTCTTTCTTGGATGATTTCAATTTCTTTACTGTCAGGGTATATCGTATGCCGTCTTCTGCTTGAAAAAAAAAAACTATCTTCAATTTCAAAATAAGCGGGTGAGATAAATACGACTA
>JAAEZN010000113.1 GCA_018222835.1 Algicola sp.
GAACATATGTATGAACATATGAACATATAAATTATGGTTTCTTCCATTTTTTATAATAGGAAAGTTCCATGATTAAAGTGTTTAAAATATAATTATTTGAGTTGTTGAGTTTAATTCTTAAAGAAGAAAAGGAAAGTTGGAGGCGTGTAATATGTGCTTTCAACTTCCCTTTTCCTTTTTGTTTTAGCACAGCGATTTTACCGTAAACTAACTATTTATCAAACTTTGGAGTTATGAAATGCTTACGATTAATTTTGACTTTGTCGGTTTTGGCCCTATTTGGCTGTGATGATGACCCTGAGCAGAACCCGGAAGGGTTTACCGAGTTTGTTGTTGATATCGAAGGGAATTGGAAAATTGACCAAGTCCTTCAAAATGGAAACGACATAACAGAACTTCTGGATTTTCAATCCTTTTCACTTCAATTGGATTATGAGAACGGAGAGCCTTCGTCTTTCTCTTTTCCAAGTCAAACAGTTCCCTTTGTATTAAGCAACCTCAGTGGAGAGTGGTCTTTTGATGACCCTGTGTATCCTACAAAAATAAATTTTTCAGATGGTGCCAGTTTGGATATTCAGGAAGCTGTTCTTTCTGGAACAGATAAGTTAACAGTGATTGTCCCATTAGGATGTTCATCGAATAGCTACACCTATAAACTGAGCAAATAACCAGAAACCAATATGCACTAAAATGAAGAACAAACTAAACAAACTAAAGCGCATCATTTTACAACCAAAAGCACTGTTTCTATTGTTTTTGCTGTTGAGTATGTGTGTTACTATAACCAACGTAAATCAACCATCGTCCATAACAGTGGGCGAGCGAATGGACGTGACCATCGATGTTGATGTAGCTCCTGCCGAAGATGCGGCATATAATATTGTATTTGGTGTATTGGTCCCCGATGCTTGGGATATTGCATCGAATGCCACGGTTTCTTATATATCCGATAACGGAAATGGAACCATGCGTTTGGCCAATGGTTCTGATCCCGATTATAAAACCCCTATTACAGATCTTGCTGGAATAGGTGAGAATTATGGGCTCGTGGAATGGGTCGTTTTTATTTCCGATGAAACTGTTTCGGGAGCCAATGGCGTGAACTTTTCCGGCCAAATTCAGCTATCCATGGATGTGGGGACAGAAAATATTAAAACACAGCTAGGATATATAGTTGGAACCTCTGGTTATGGAATCACACAGGGAGAGACCGATATTAGGTTTACTCCATGTATGGAAGTTACTGGAGGAGCAAATCCTGTAATGGATCTTTGTGGTCCGCTTCCATTCCCTGTTACCTTTCAACCCGCAGAATATACTTATGAAGATATAATCCATATTGGTTTTGATGCTACCAAAGGAGCCGAAGGAGCTCCAACCGCCCTGATAGGTGCTACTAATGTTTACCTGTGCGCCAAAGCGTTCGTAGATGGTGAAATGGTTGAGGTATGTGATAATTCAGATACAACCAAAATGCGTTCCAATGGTACTGATCAGTGGAGTGCATCTGTTTGGCCGAGACAACTTTTTGGTGTTTTGTCAGATCAAGAAATAACGGACATCACTTTCAGTTTTATTAACGAAAATGGCGATATCGAGGTCAAGGACCCCGATACCGGTGAGGATTTTCAAATAATAGCCAACTGTACTAATTAAAAATATGACGATTATGAAAAATACAACAAAAGGCCTTTTTGTCATTTTTTTGGTGCTTGGCAATCTAGTGGCCTTTGCACAAAACATAACCATACAAGGAGTAATCACAGCAGAGGATGATGGTTCTCCTTTGCCGGGAGCCAATGTAATAGTGAAAGGAATGTCCATTGGGGCTTCCGCTAATTTTGATGGGGAATATACATTGGAAGTTCCCGGTCAAGATGTTACCTTGATTTTTAGTTACCAAGGATTCAGTTCACAAGAAGTTGTGGTCGGAGCACAGCGCTCAATTAATATAGCCCTTAAAGCGGATGTGAACGAATTGGATGAAGTGGTTATAATTGGTTATGGAAGTACGACCAAGAAAGATCTTACCGGATCTATAGCAACCATCAAATCAGAAGATCTCGAAGCAGTTCGTTCCACTACAGCAGATGATTTTGTTCAAGGTAGAGTTTCCGGAGTGCTGTTAACACAAACCTCAGGTCAGCCGGGAGGAGCTACCTCCGTAAGGATACGAGGCAGTAGTTCCATAAATGCAAGTAACGAGCCCTTGTATGTAATAGATGGCTTTCCAGTAGATAACAACAGTGATAATCTTTCTGCTGGTGTAGCAGAAGGCCCTTCCATTAACGCCCTATCTACCTTAAGTGCAAACGATATCGCATCCATCGATGTGTTGAAAGATGCATCCGCTACCGCTATTTATGGGTCTCGTGGTGCTAATGGGGTAATTATTATTACTACTAAAAGAGGGTTAAATGGAGAAGCTCAAATCAACTATGATACGTATGTTGGAGTAAGTGAGGTAATTCAAAAACTAGAGGTATTAGATGGCTCACAGTTTGCATTTTATGTGAATGAATCCAGATACAATGGTTCTGGTGAGCCAAGATTCTACACAGATCCAAATTCTTTTGGTGCAGGTACAGATTGGCAAGATGAGATTTTTAGGACAGCCATAACCAAAAGTCATGATCTTTCCATTAAGGGAGGGAACCAAGACATAAAGTATGCTATTTCCGGTTCATATTTAGATCAAGAAGGTGTAGTTATCGAAACCGACTTTAAGCGCTACAATTTTAGGGTGAACCTTGATTTTAAAGCTACAGAAAAGCTTTCCATAGAGAACTCTTTGAGTTTGAACAGAACCAATTTTAATACTGCCAGAACAGAAACAACAGGAGGTACAGAAGTTGCAAGTAGTGCCATTACAGGGGCGTATCAGTTTAATCCATTGTTACCTGTTTTTGATCCCGAAGGAAATTATACCAAAGGTAATTTTATTGTGCAGAACGATGGAACCTTTGTAAACGATGTAAATAATATTCAAGAGCAGATTCCTAACTTCCCGAGTCCGGTGGCCTATCAAAATTTATCGGAAAGCCAGGGTAAGGCAACAAGGGTATTGGACAACTTGGCCATTAAATGGGATTTTGCAAAAAACTTTCAGTTGAAGACCACACTTGGTGTGGATATGAATATCAGTGAGCAATTCTACTTTAGGACCGAGGAAATAGACTTTGGAAATACACCTGGAGCGTTTGCTGCACAGGCCAAGAATACAGCCACAAGTTATTTGGCAGAAACTACGGTTACCTATACCAACACCTTTAGTAATAAACATCGTTTGAATGCTTTGATGGGAGCATCATGGCAAGACTTTAGTATTGAGACCCTTTCGGGCAACGCTTTGGGTTTTCCAACGGAGAATTTCGGTTCCGATAACTTGGGACTTGGACTTAACCCTGGTGTGAGCTCCAATGTTATTGAGTCTCGGTTAATTTCATACTTCGGTCGCGTAAACTATATTTTGGATAACAAATATATTTTTACAGTTACTTCTCGAATAGATGGCTCCTCTAAATTTGGAGATGGGAACAAATATGGATTTTTTCCTTCAGGTGCATTTGCTTGGAATGTTTCGGAAGAAGAGTTTCTTCAGGATTCCGGACTCTATCTTAAATTACGTTTAGGTTATGGAATCATTGGAAATGAATCGATTGCTCCGTATTCCGCACAATCAACTTTTAAACCCACATATCATTCCTTTAACGATAATGAAGTAGTGGGACAACTACCCAGTACTCCTGCAAATAGTGCACTTAAGTGGGAGCGTACCGAACAATACAACCTTGGATTGGACCTAGGTTTCTTTAATGATCGATTAGGACTTACTGTTGACGGTTACCAAAAGAACACGGAGGATTTACTGTTAAACTTACAAGTACCTTCACAAACTGGGTATATTCAAAGTGTGGTCAATGCCGGTAGTGTTCGTAACCAAGGGGTTGAATTGGGCATCAATGCACAATTGTTCAAAGGTGGATTTAATTGGGATGTTAACCTAACAGGGGCATATAACAAGAACAAAATCCTGGATTTGGCCGGTTTGGATAATATTCCCACAGGTTTTGGGATTTTAGGGATAAACAACTGGCAGTTGCTCGAAGAGGGTGGTGAAATTGGGGCGTTTTACGGCTATGTTTCTGATGGAATCATACAATTGGACGATGACCCAACGACCACTCCAACATTTGCAACGGATGCGTTTACGCCAGGAGAACGAAAGTACAAGGACCTGAACGGAGATGGGGTTATCGATGCTGACAATGATAGAACATTTATTGGAAACCCTATTCCAGAATATACTTTTGGTATCAACAACACGGTTACATGGAAAAACTGGGATCTTAACATATTTATGCAGGGAGTATATGGCAACGAAATAGCAAATTTTAATAGGATAAACTTGGAAAACCTGAATGGACAAGGCAATGTTTTGTTGGAAGCGTTCTCCAATAGGTGGACACCACAAAATCCAGGCAACACCTACACTAGAGCTGCAGATGGGCCCAGAAACATTGTGTTTTCCGATAATTATGTTGAAGATGGTTCCTATTTAAGGTTAAAATCGGCCACTTTGGGGTATTCAATACCGAGTAATTTCCTATCCAAAATGAAGATAAATAAACTTCGACTTTATTTTACGGGGAAAAACTTGTTCACTATTACCAATTATAGTGGGGTCGATCCCGAAGTAAGTTTTGGAGGTCAAAATAATAATCTAAGTGCCGGGGCAGATATCGGTGGGTACCCAACATCAAGAACCTATCTATTGGGTCTTAACGTAAACTTTTAAAAAATCAAAATCATGAAACAATTCAAAAATTATAGAATTTACTTCGCTGCCCTGATTTTGATCATGGGCTGTGAAAGTGCCTTGGAGGAAGAAGTGAAGACCTTTTATACCGAGGATACATTTTATCAAACAGAACAAGATGCCAAATTGGCCATAAACGGTATATATGGGCATTTAGGTGCTACTTTTGATGAAACATTGAACTCCAAAGGGCTGTACTATGCAAATTATTGGACGGCCAACGCCCTTTTATCCGATGAGGGCGAGACCAGTTTTAACAGGGGAGATGGCTACAACCAGCTCTCGGCAATGGCACATACACCAGAGAACACGATAGCACTGGAAATTTGGTCCAACCTTTTTTTGGGTATAAATGCAGCTAATATGGCCATTATCAATATCCCGGATATAGATATGGACGAGGAGACCAAAGACGATTTATTGGGCGAAGCCCATTTTTTGCGCGGACTTCTTTATTTTGAATTGGTGCGCTTTTTTGGAGAGGTACCGTTACAGTTAGAACCTCAGACCGTATTTACCTCCAGTGCATTTTTAGGTAGGGCATCAGTATCTGAAGTCTATACACAGATTTTTGCTGATTTGACCATTGCCGAAGAAAGTCTTCCAGAAGAACAAACAGGAGTAGATAATGGTAGACCCACCAATTGGTCGGCAAAAGCTTATTTGGCCAAAGCAGCCCTTCAACAGGGAGAAAACCTTCAACTGGCGAAAACCAAACTGGAAGAAATTATATTAAGTGGGCGGTTTGGACTTTGGGAAGATTATGCAGATGTCTTTAAGATTGAGAACAACAACGGAAAAGAGGTTCTGTTTGCAATAAGTTTTTTAGAAGGAACGGATTTGTTCACGACCCTTTGGGAAGGAGGGCATTTAGTCTTTAGGACCCTTCCAGGGGGTGTGTACGATGGAAGACCCAATGGAGCAGGACTTGAAATACCCACTATGGCTCTCTACAATTCTTTTGATGATGAGGACAGGAGAAAAGAAGTCACTTTTATGACCGAGGACATAATCAACGGAGAGTTAGTGGAATTCAGTTCCCCACACATTGTAAAATATTGGGATAGAGTGGCTGAACCACTGGTAAATAATACGGCCAACGACCTACAGCTTATCCGTTATGCAGATATACTGTTGATGTATGCAGAGGTGTTGAACGAGCAGAATAGTGGGAGTACTCCCGATGCCTTGGATGCTATTAACCAAGTAAGAAGAAGAGCTAGGTTTGCGGACGGAGTAGAGCGTAGCATACTTCCCGATTTGTCGGCAATGGGTTATGAGGCCTTTAAGGAAGCTATATTGGAAGAACGAAAAAAGGAGCTGACATGGGAAGGTCACCGATGGTTCGATTTGGTTCGATTTGGCAAGTTGGAAGAAAAGGTCTCCGAAGCAAAGCCCGAAGTGCCTGTTGCGGTAAGACATTACTTGTTGCCTATTCCACAACGGGAAAGGGATATTAATCAAAACCTATCACAGAACCCCGGTTACTAAAATGAACAAAACGTTTTATCAAGGACTAAAAGCTGTATTTGTACTTTTCCTTGCCTTGACAAGTTCAAGGATGGATGCATCGGAAAACATTGCAGATGAAGCTAAACTAAAAGTTTCCTCACAATGGCATGGAAGTGAAGCTTCCAATTTAACAGATGGTGTAATTCGAGTGGATGGTATTGGCGAATGGGCCAGTAAAGGTGAGCGAAAGGCATGGGGGGCTAACCTATTGCCTTGGCTTCAAATGGAATGGGGAAGACCTCGAAGCATTAACTCCATAATTATTTATGATCGACCGGGACTGGATGAACATACAGCAGGAGGCGTCCTTAAGTTTAGTGATGGATCTATTATTCGTGTAAACACTATCCCTAACAATGGAGATGCCAAAAGAGTGGAGTTTCCTGTCAAGACGGTGCAATGGGTGCGTTTTGAAGTAACCGATGGGGAAGGATTAAACTTGGGGCTTTCCGAAATGGAAGTATTTGCATCACCAACAGATAGCGAAACCCCTTTACTTTGGGTAAACCCGTTCATAGAGTCGGCCAAAGGCCGGTATTTTTTCTTCACCCCTGGAGCACATCCCATGGGAATGGTTGCATCTGCCCCTGTAACTCGAAATAAAAATCAATATGGAGGAGGATACAGTTATAATTCTACAGAGGTACTGGGTTTCGGCCAAATTCACGGTTGGTGCCTTTCGGGCATACAGATTATGCCCACACTTGGTAATATAGACCCTACTTTGGGAGATCAAGGTTGGAAGTCCAGTTTTAGTCATGATGATGAAATAGCCATGCCCGGATATCAACGCTTATATCTTAAGGAGCACCATGTGTGGACAGAGCTTACCAGTACCAAGCGTACTACCCTATATCGATTTAAATACACAAAAGCGGACAAGGCCAGTATCTTGACCAATTTAGGGGGATATTTAGGGAACTCTACCATGATCAATGCAGATGTTCGCAAGGTCAATCAAAATGAGTTGGAAGGTTCTTTTGATTCAGCAGGTAGATTTTGGGGTGGTCCAGAAAAGGTAAAAGTGTTTTTTGTAATTCAATTTGATAAATCCTTTAAATCCTTGGATGGTTGGAAGGACAAAGAGAACCTTAACAATGTAAGCTCCGTAAAAGGCTCCGATACCATGACCCGGAGGGATTCTGTCGTTTTTGCAGGAATTACCCAGAGTTATTGGGATGCGCCCACTACGGGAATTACTGCCAATTATGATGTGGAGGCAGGGGAAGAGGTTCAAATGAAAATAGCCATTTCATATACTTCCGTGGAAAATGCCCGTAAAAATCTTCAAACCGAAGCTCCACATTGGGATTTTGACCGTTACAAAGAAGATGCCTTTAAAGTATGGGAAGAGCAGTTGGGAAGAATTGCGGTTAAGGGAGGAACAGAACAACAACGGGTAAAGTTCTATACAGATTTGTGGCACATTCTTTTGGGCAGAAGAATCCTAAATGATGTTAGCGGTGATTATCCAGATTATACCCAGGGAGAACGCCATGGAAACTTTACCAAGGCCGATTTAAAAGTAAGAACACTCCCAAAAGGAAAGGATGGTGAGTCCAAGTTTAACATGTATAATTTTGATGCCCTATGGCTTACCCAATGGAACCTAAACATTGTTTGGGGATTGGCCTGGCCCGAAATTTTGGATGATTTTTCGGCCTCTTTGGTCCAATATGCGGATAATGGTGGGTTGCTACCTAGAGGTGCCATAGCAGGCGGATATTCGTATATAATGACAGGAAATCCGGCAACAAATATGCTGGTGAGTACCTACATGAAAGATTTGATGACCAAAACAAGTCCAAAACACGCGTTTCAGGTCATGAAAAACAATCACATGCCCGGAGGCATGATGAGCGACTCTGTGGAAGACCTTGAATTCTACATAGAAAATGGGTATTGTCCAGGTAATGCTGGCAAAACATTGGAGTGGTCTTTTCAAGATTGGTCACTTTCCCAGATGGCAAAAAAAATGGGCAGGACAAAAGACCAAGCTTATTTCTCCAAGAGAGCGGAAGGATGG
>JAAEZN010000114.1 GCA_018222835.1 Algicola sp.
GCGCATTGGCTGCAACTTCGTCGCAGACCAATGTGAACTGTAACAGCGGCTCCAATGGGGCCATAGACCTTACAGTTTCGGGCGGCACTGCGCCCTATACATATGTTTGGAGCAATGGGGCGACTACCCAAGATCTTTCCGGGCTTACGGCAGGCACCTATAACGTGACCGTTACCGATGCCAACGGCTGTACAACCACCGAAAATGTGACCATTACAGAGCCAAGCGCATTGATTGCAACTTCATCACAGACAAACGTGAGCACTTATGGAGATAATAATGGAACCATAGACCTAACGGTTTCGGGCGGGACTGCACCTTATACCTATGCTTGGAACAATGGAGCAACTACCGAGGACCTTACCGGGCTCACGGTTGGCACCTATAATGTAACCGTTACCGATGCTAACAGCTGTATGGAAACCGTCACTGTGAACATTACCGAACCTGCAGCCCCAGTGGCCGCCCTAGACCAAATTACGATTAATGGTACTGTGTATAACGACCCCATAGACGCCCTTTTCTATACAATCGGCTGCGGCAATACAGTCTCGAGCGTAACACTGGATCTGATACCAGCCGTGGGTGCCACCATGGACACTCCGGACCATATTACAATCGCCGTGCCATCGTTGGGCACCTATACCCAAAACATTACGGTGACTTCGGGCGACGGATTATCCTCCAAAGAGTACCGAATCATAATCGAGAAGAGGGCTGACTTTGATACCTTCGTGGTACAAAAGTTCAACAACTTACTTCTGGTGAACAACAACCCAGCCACCAACGGAGGACATAGCTTTGTCTCGTACCAATGGTACAGGAATGGTATGCCAGCAGGCAACGGACAATACTACTCTGCGGGAGACAACGCCAGTGATCTACTGAATGAAAATGACACATACAGCGTACAGGTGACTACCTCTGACGGGAAGACCATAAGTACCTGTGAGCAGACTATCAGTTTAAAAGCCGAAAGCGGCATGGTACTCTATCCCACTATGGTTGGCTCGGGAGGAACGGTGACCTTGAGCGCTCCAACAAATGGAGGAAACGACCTATTGGAAACGCATGTCTTTAACCTTTCTGGAGGATTGATAAAGGTTCATACCGCCAAGGGGAAGGAGACCCAGATTGTATTGCCTCAAGTACCCCCTGGAATATATCTTGTCAGGGGCACGGGCCAAACGGGTTCCAAAACCTTCAAAATCATCGTGAGGTAATTATTCTGTTTTCAAAAAATAGATATCCCCCAAGAGAAGCCAAATACAAAAGTTGACGGCCATAATGTCGAGAATACCAGATGGTGTGCAATCTGGAGACAGGCCATAAAAAAATTCTAAAACACAAAAAATACCATGAAAAAAATATTTGTTCTTGCCGTCTTGTTGATAGGCTCTGCCCTAACGGCACAGGAAACAAAAAGCGAACTAAATGCCTCCATCGGATATGGCATCTCCTCCCTTGATTATACCCTTTTGGAAGGAAAGTTGGAAAAAGGGAACGGACCGAACGTCCAATTGGCCTATTTTCACTATCTCTCGCCTAAACTGGCCGTGGGCACGGGAGTTGCCTTTCATGCCTATAGAAGCGATATGAATGCAGGAGTGCTGAACGGTGCCCATACCGCCATGGACGCCGATGGCGAAAGTTTTGAATACCGGTACATATTAAGAGGGTTTTCGGAAAAACAGTACGTAAACTACCTACAAGTGCCCTTGCTCCTTCGCTTAGAGACGGGGCATACAAATACACGTCTGTACATGTCAGCTGGAGCAAAGGCCGGGTTTGCACTGACTTCCGAATATCGTACCAAAGCAGATAATTTAACCACCAGTGGTCATTACCCCCAATACAACGCGACACTGAACGGCCCTAATTTTGCCGGTTTTGGTGACTTGGGTCCAGTAGATGCACAGCGACAAGACTTGGCACTGAAAATGGCATTTTCTATGGCAATGGAGGTTGGAGCGAAGCAAAGACTCAACCATGGGCATTGGCTTTACCTAGGTGCGTTTGTTGACATCGGTCTGAACGACCTGAGAGAAGAAACAAATAAAAACCTAGTTGACTACGACCCCAATAACGGCCCCTCACCAAATGTTGGCCCAATATTGGAAACCGATTATAGCAATGCTGTTTCCCTTATGGCGCTAGGCATAAAACTAGGCTATGGGATCGGGTGGTGAACAAAGGTCTAAATTCCAAACAATGATTAATTGAAAATCCTTACATTTATTCACATTCAAGCAAATAGTTTGCAAGTCCAAAATATAAAATGGGTAATTATAATTGATGAACGTTTACTTTCTTGTTGCTGGGATTTTATGTTTCATATTGGGATTGGTTCATTCGATTCTTGGTGAATATTTGATTTTTAAAAACAAACGAAATAGAGGAAGTCTAGTTCCGACCAAAGTAAATGCTGAATTAAAAGAACGACATTTACGAATTATTTGGGCCACTTGGCATTTAGCGTCATTTTTTGGATGGTGCTTGGGTATATTTTTGATAAAAATATCGTTTGACCATAGTAAACTGGATCCTGAATTCATCAATTTTACGATTCATTCGACAATTATCACAATGTTCGTTTCATCTCTATTGGTTTTAATAGGAACTAAAGGAAAACATCCAGGATGGATCGTGCTTTTGGTAATTGGAATATTATTATTGATTGGAAATTAAAAAAGCCGGTAAAAACCGGCTCTTTGACTTCTTGTACATCTTAAAGTACTATATCTATTTTTTGGGGCATATAGTTAATCGTCCAAAAGATCAATGTGTGCCTTAATAGCGTTTCGGATATCTTGGGCAAGATCATTGTTCCCATCTGGGTCTGATGGACTGATCTCAATTGTACCATCCTCATTTCCATCCGATGCCTGTGATAGGTCCACACCTTCAGAAACATCAAAAATTAAATTAAGATCAAAGTCAATTACTATACCTTCTGGTATTGAAGAAATGGCAATATCAAAAGTCGGATCTTCAAAATCAACTTCAACCTCGTCCTCAAAATTGTGCCAAAATATAAATGGAATGCCCTGCAAGGTACCCTTGATCAGCACTGACTTGCCAAAAAGATCGCTGTTGGCATCTGTATTTTCATCAAACTTGAACTCCAACTCTTCAAAATTCCCCATGGGTATGGCTACATTGATAAAACTAATCTGACCTGCCATTAGGTCCAATTCAAAGGGCCCGGCCAATTCAATCTCATCCTCAAAATCATAATAGCCATCATCATCCCATAAATTATCATCGTTACCTTGATGGTCATCATCCGGTTCTTCAAAATCAAACTCTAATTCAAATTCCTTAAGGTTCATTCGAAAATCAGTGATAACAACATCACCATTGTTGACCATTTTGGAAGATGGGGATTTTCCAGAAGAACTTACCAAGGTGCTCTTTGCGCTAACACTTAGCATACCTTTATCTTCCGGCATTTCGTCCTTAGAGCAACTGAAGAGTCCCAGTAATGAAAATAACGATACTGCTGTTAAGGATTTTTGCGTAGATACATTAAATTTTTTCATGTTAATTAAATTGAGGTTTACGTATAAACAACCTAAACTTGGCAAACCCTACCTAACACGAAAAACTTTTCTCTTTCAAAAAAAAACAGATCAATGTTTTGCTCTACTTGGTCCCTTGAACCAGTAATAAATTATTCTATTATATATAAGACCAAGATGACCTTTGAATATGATATACCATAAATTTTAAGTGTAAATCCCATTACAATCGCTAGTTTCAGGGAAAAGGAAAGGTTATATTAATGGTATTTTGGAAAACCGCTTATTCTATTTTTTTTATCTTCATATAATAATCGCATAAACACCTTACGTTGAGGGCTTCCATTCTGTTCTTACTGGTATTTTTCAGCTTGAATCTCCTATCCCAAGAGCTACCCCCCATTCAAAATTACAGCCCTAAGGAATATAATGGAGAGTACCAGAATTGGAGTATTTCGCAATCCAGTTCCAAAAACATCTATGTTGCCAACCACACCAGTCTGCTAGAGTTTGATGGAAGTAAATGGCACAATGTAAAGCTTCCCTCCTCATCCATAATTCGATCATTGAAGGTGGTCGATGATAAAATTTATACCGGTTCCTATCGGGAATTCGGATTTTGGACGAAGGACGACACGGGTCAGCTTATATATACCTCCCTCTCGGAGAGACTGGATAGACCACTTTCAGAGGATGAAGAGTTTTGGGATATTCTCTCGTTGGAAAACTGGGTACTTTTTCAGTCCTTGGACCGGATTTACATTTATGACCAGTTAGAAGATAGTTTTAAGATTATCGAAGCAAGTTCGGCCAAGGCCAATCTCAATTTGGTCAAGGACAAAGTCTATTTTCAAAAAGACAAACAAGGACTTTTTACCATTGAGAATGGAGAGCCCATATTGGTGAACGACGACTCCATTTTGACCAACAAGTCTATAATTGGCATTTACGATTTTGAGGACGACTTATTGATTGTAACGGAAGACGCCCATTTTTATAAATACAATTTTGAATCCCTTATTCCTTGGCAAACCGACCTGGATTCGTTGAACATTACCTTATACAGCAGCATACGCTTAAACGATGGAACCTTTGTCCTCGGAAGCATATCCAACGGTTTTTATCATTTGACATCAGATGGACGGTTGCTCAGAAACATCAACCAAGCCAAAGGTCTTAACAACAATACCGTTTTATCCCTTTTTGAGGATGTTGATCATAATTTGTGGTTGGGACTGGACAATGGCATCAGTGTTGTTAATCTTTATTCCCCTTTTAATGAATATGTGGATAAGCTGGGAAATATTGGATTGATCTATGCCGCCCTAAACCATGATGGCTATTTATACTTGGGGACGAACCAAGGTCTTTTCTATAGAAAAGAAGGAGTTTCCGAAGAATTTAGATTGATTGCCGGCACTGAAGGTCAGGTTTGGAGTTTACAATGGGTAAACTCCACTGTTTTTTGTGGACACAACAGAGGCACTTTTGTGGTGGATGACAATCGTGCCGTACAAATTTCTGATTTTCCAGGGACTTGGGGCGTAAAACCCATAGCACTTAAGCCCAACCTTATCCTACAAGGAAATTACAATGGGCTCAGTGTTTTGGAAAAGAGTTCAGGATCATGGAAACTCCGAAACATCATTGAAAACTTTACTATTTCAAGTCGATTTTTTGAAATGACCGACTCTTTGAAAGTTGTGGTGAACCATGAACAGAAAGGGCTTTATCAGATTTTTTTAGACTCCAATTTGGAACGGGCGGAGAAGGTAGTAAACCAAGAACCTATTGGTCATAGTTCCAATATATTCAAGTTTAAAAATCGATTACATTATAAGACCTACGATGGCATCTATACCATAGGGAATAAGTTAAATGACATTCCTTTGGATAGTTCATTGACCGAAATGGTTTTCACTGAAAATGAAAAACCTATCAGTATCGTAATACCAGATACCCTTCAAGAAAGATTATGGTTTTTCACCGAAAATGGCATAAAATATATTACGCAGAGTACGTTGAGTGGAAAATTGAGCGTGAACCATGTTCCCATGTCCAGCACATTTAGAAGCAATCTAGGGGTTTCAGGGTTTGAAAACATCTCCCGAATTGGAAACGATAAATACCTTATTGGCAGTTCAAATGGGTACGTAACTCTGGATTTGGACAAAGTAACACCAATTGAAAGTACGATTAAAATCAACCATGTTTTTTATGGAGATTACCCCAATTTATCCACCAAAGTTCCCACACCATCCACTGGTGCGTTCACCTATGCCAACAACAACGTAAAATTTGAGTATAGTGTCCCCGAGTTTGATAAGTACACGGAAGTACAATATCAATATAAGTTGGAAGGCCTTTACAACGAATGGAGCGAATGGAATGAAATCCCTGAGACCACATTCAACAATTTGCCTTTCGGGGAATATACTTTCAAGGTTCGGGCCATACTGGGCAACACCTTTACCGAAAATACGGCTTTCTATCGGTTTAGCATTGCACGGCCATGGTATTGGTCCACCGTCGCAATTATAACCTACATCCTTGCATTGTGCCTCATCTTTGTGCTCATCCATAGGCTTTACAAAAGATACTACCGTAAAAAACAAGAAGCCCTAATCCTGAAAAATCAAAAAGAATTGGAGCGTCGTGAACTTCAAGAAAAAGAGCGGATTGCACAAATACTCAACGACAAGCTTCAAGATGAAATTGAAAACAAGAACCGGGAATTGGCCATTTCCACTATGAGCATCCTTAAAAAGAACAAGTTCCTCTCACAATTAAAATCCCAACTCAATACGATTACCGACAAAGGCAGGAGCATAAAAACAGCAATAAAGGAAATAGACCGCAACATTAATAGCGAGGATGATTGGAAATTCTTTGAGGATGCCTTCAATAATGCCGACAAAGATTTCCTCAAAAGAATCAAGTCAAAGCATGATGATCTCACCAACAATGATTTAAGGTTGTGTGCCTATTTAAGGTTGAACCTTTCATCAAAAGAAATAGCACCGCTCCTAAATATATCGGTAAAAAGTGTTGAAATGAAGCGGTACCGACTCCGTAAAAAATTCAATTTACCACACCAAGAAAACCTTACCGATTACATTTTAAACTTTTAGTACAGCTCTACCTTTCATCTTTGGGCACTCTACAAATCATAAAAACACCTCTACATCAACTCTACTTTTACATTTTTGGGATCGATTCCATCACTTAAGGATAGATTTTAACAAAGTTGCCCAATATTCACAATTCCTTATGATTTCCGGCACAATTATGAGAAATAGGCAATTTTAAGCCTAAAAATTTAATGATGTAGGTTTTTTATAGAGGTACATCCTTTGTTAACAATACGTTAAGCCATCTATTTTTATCCTCAATTAAAATCGCTCTAAAATGAGATATGGCTTTTTAAAAATAATGGTGTTCTTATGCACAGCTTATGGATTTTCCCAGACAAAGACCGTTACAGGTAGCGTATCTGATGCCACTGGACCTATACCCGGAGTAAATGTGTTGGTGAAAGGAACCACCAATGGCGTGGTAACCGGTTTTGACGGAGAATTCACCCTAGAAAATGTAACAAACGACAATACACTTGTCTTTAGCTACATTGGTTTTGAAACGCAAGAAGTCCTTGTGGGTTCCCAAGAAGTATTCAATATAGTACTTACCGAAGACACACAAAACCTTGATGAGGTCATTGTCGTCGGTTATGGTACCCAAAAGAAAAGCAATGTTGTGGGCTCCGTAGCCAGTGTTGAAATTGAGGAAGCTACCAGTGTTCCTACCACAAACGTATCGGAAATGTTGCGAGGTAGGGCTGCGGGTGTTCAGGTAAACCTGGGCGATGCCCGCCCCGGAGGTAATTCAAACATTGTTATTAGGGGTAATGTTTCCGTGGCTCCCAATGGCAACTCACCTTTGATCATTGTGGACGGTTTGCCTTTTGACAACCTCAATGATGTTGCGCCGGATGATATCGCAAATATTGAAATCCTAAAGGATGCTTCATCTACGGCCATATACGGTTCCAGAGCTTCCAATGGTGTAATCTTGGTCACTACCAAAACCGGAAAATTGGGTAGGGTGAGTATAGACTATCACGGATACACCACGGTACAAACCCTCACCAAAAACTTTAACCAGTATGATGGTCAACAATTCATCGACCTTAGAAGGGAAGCCAACAGAAATAGATTCACCGGCGCCTATTTAAGTGATGAGAACATTTTCTCTCCCTTTGAACTGGAGGCCATTGAAAACAACAACTTTGTGGACTGGGAAGATTTGGTACTACGCGATGCCATAATACAAAGTCATTCCTTAAGTTTCTCGGCAGGCAGTGAAAAAACCAAGGTTTATTCCAGTGTTAATTATTTTACCCAAAAAGGTATCATCCCTAACTCAGGTTTCAACAGGGGTACCTTTAAATTGAACATTGACCAAAAATTGACGGACAAACTCTTGTTCCGTGGAATCATCAACTATCAGAATGCAACACAGGACAGGGAGACCGGAGGCCTTAATTTTACCACCATTACCCCACTGGCCAAACCTTTTGATGATAATGATGAGCTTTTAAAATTCTATTTAGGCCCATCAAATACAGCAGTGAACCCATTATGGGACCAAAGGGAATCTACAGATGAAACCAAAATAAACCTTACCGATATCAACCTTAGCTTGGTGTATGACATTAC
>JAAEZN010000014.1 GCA_018222835.1 Algicola sp.
CCCATAGAGTGTCCCATCACCATTGCCGAGTCCAAATTGTGGTGCTCCATGTATCTGATCACATCATCGCTTAGGATATCGTAGTTAAAGTCCTCGGAGTGAAAACTTTTTCCATGGTTTCTTTGGTCTATCAAATGAACCTCAAATCCGTTTTCGGCATATTTAGAGCCTAAGGTTTTCCAGTTGTCGGACATTCCCAAAAACCCATGAAGGATTATAAAAGCTTTTCCTTCGCCCAATATTTTTGAATGTAATACCTGCATTATTTCAGTCTATCTAAGTACATGTTCACCACATTTTCGAGGCCTAAATAAATGGATTCGCATATTAATGCGTGGCCAATGGATACCTCCAAAAGGTTTGGAATGTGTTCTTTAAAAAATTTGATATTGTCCAAGCTAAGGTCGTGACCTGCATTTAGCCCAAGACCGACTTCTTGTGCCATTTTGGCCGCTGCAACAAATGGAGCTATACTTTCCTCTTTTTTGCCTTTGGCAAATGTTTCGGCAAAGCTTTCCGTGTACAGTTCTATTCGGTCGGTGCCTGTATCTGCCGCTGCTTTCACCATACCAACATTTGGATCTACAAAAATAGAAGTGCGGATACCGTTCTCCTTAAAGGTTTTGATTATATCCACTAAAAAATCTTTGTGTTTTATAGTATCCCAGCCGGCATTGGATGTTATGGCATCTACCGCATCGGGTACCAAGGTTACCTGTGTAGGCTTTACCTCCAGGACTAAGTCTATAAATTTAGGGACAGGATTTCCTTCGATGTTGAATTCGGTGGTGACCACATTTTTTAAATCCCTTGCATCTTCATATCTAATATGTCTTTCGTCCGGTCGAGGGTGTATGGTGATGCCCTGGGCGCCAAAAGATTCAATATCCTTGGTGGAGGTTGTCAGATTGGGTACGTTGCCGCCTCTCGAATTTCTTAAAGTTGCCAGTTTGTTTATGTTGACACTTAACTTTGTCATGGAGTTCATTTTTAGAATGTCAAAAATAAGAATTCGGCATGCCTTTTGCCATTTTAAATTAGTATTTTGCACCTAATAGTAGAGTTATGCAGATTCAAGATAAAATAATCAATACAGTTCCTGTTTTCAATGTGTCGGAAACTTTGAAAGATGTTATCACATTTTTTGAAGAGACTACGTTTTCGCACGTAGGTATTACGGAGAACGGTGCTTTTTTGGGGTTGCTGTCGGAAAATGACTTGCCTTGTTTTGAGGCGGACAAGAAAATTGAAGATTTTAGGTTTGAAATGGAGGATTTTTTTGTGACCAAAGAAACCGCTTGGTTGGATGTTTTGGAAATGTTCTCCCGTAACGAGGCCAATGTGCTGCCAGTTTTGGATGAGGACCGCTTGATTGTTGGTTATTATGATCTTGAAGATGTGGTGGATATGTTTATTGATACGCCTTTCTTTAAAGAACCGGGGGCCATATTGGTAGTTTCTATAGGGATTAAGGATTATTCCTTTAGTGAGATTGCCCAAATTGTGGAAGGTAACAATGCTAGATTGTTGGGTGCCTTTATTACCGATTCGCAAAACGATATTGTGGAAATAACCCTTAAGGTAGGTACGCAGAGCTTAAATGAGGTCGCCCAGACTTTTAGGAGATACAACTACACTATTGTGTTCGGAAATAGCGACGATCAGTTCTTAGAAGACTTGAAACAGCGTTCCGATTATCTAGAAAAATATCTTAACGTTTAGTATGAAGGTAGCCATATACGGTCAATCTTTTAAAAAGGAAGATCAGCTCTGTGTAGATGAGCTTTTGGATGAATTGCAAAAGTTGAATGCTTCCATATATATTGAGGAGTCCTTTAATGCACTTGTAGAAACAATTACAAAGGAGCAAGTAAAAGGTACGTTCACCCAATCCAAAGGATTGGATTCCTCTTTTGATATGTTCGTGAGTTTTGGAGGTGATGGCACCATGTTGCGGGCCGTAACCTATGTTAAGGATTATGGGATTCCCATTGTAGGCGTTAATACAGGTCGATTGGGATTTTTGTCCACTTTTAAAAAAGAAAATGTCCGTAAGCTGGTAACAGAGTTTAAAGCCGGGCATTATACAATAGAGGAGCGTTCTTTGGTAGAGCTGGAGCTCGATTCCGAATTGGACGAGTTCAAAGAACTCAACTTTGCTTTGAATGAAATTGCCGTAAGCAGAAAGGATACCACCTCCATGATTACCGTGGAAACGTGGCTGGATGATGAATATTTGACGTCGTATTGGTCCGATGGCTTGATTGTGTCCACACCAACGGGGTCCACGGGCTATTCCTTGAGCTGCGGAGGTCCGGTAATGGTGCCCTCGGCAAAGTCCTTGGTGTTGACGCCGATTGCTCCGCATAACCTTAATGCAAGGCCCTTGGTAATCTCGGACAATACTCAAATAAGGTTAAAGGTCTCGGGTAGGGAGCGAACCCATTTGGTATCGTTGGATTCGCGTATTGCCGATATTCCCAATGGAAAGGAAATCCGAATCAAAAAAGCGGACTTCACTATTAAAATGATCGAGTATAAATCGGAGAGTTTCTTAAAAACATTGCGAAATAAATTGCTTTGGGGGGAAGATAAACGCAATTGATACGGATAAAAACAATAAAAGGAACGAAAAACTGTTTAACAAGGGAGAACAATTTTAAACTTATATCTATAGACCTTCCTTTACTCTTAATACTAGAAACTTTTTGGATCGTATGCGAATAGTTTTGGCAGTTTTTCTATGCTGTGTGATCAAGGTGAGCGCACAAACCTATGAGATAGGTGTGTTTGCTGGCGGAGCCAACATGATTGGCGATGTGGGAAGGACCAATTACATCCTACCTTCAGGGCCTGCGTTTGGTGGAATATTTAAATGGAACAAAGGAAAACGCTATGCGTGGCGTGGTAGTGTAATTTATGGAAGCGTTACCGCTGATGATTTCAAATCCAGTATGAAATCCAGGCAACAAAGAGGATATAAAGTGGATAATTCCATTTTGGAGTTCTCCGCAGGACTGGAAATCAACTTTGTGGAATACAACCTACATAAGCTCGGACCTGCCTTTACACCTTACCTTTACACGGGTTTTACGTACTTCAGGTACGATTTTAATTATATTGATGCCCTTCAGATGCAGGATATTAACCAAAAAGACGGTAGTTTTGCAATTCCAATGACGGTTGGGGCCAAGTATCGTTTAAATCAATTTCTGATTCTTGGAGCTGAAATAGGGGCCAGATATACCTTTACGGATAATTTGGATGCAAGTAACCCGGAAGGTTCCAATTTTGAACAATTCCGTTTCGGAAATATATTGAGCGATGACTGGTACGTTTTTACAGGTATAACTTTAACCTATACCTTTGGACGTAAACCCTGCCAGGATTGTTTTCAATAAAATGCACACACTAGAGGACGTAAACAAAGACAAACTGCCAGAACATGTTGCCATAATAATGGATGGTAACGGCAGATGGGCAAAACAACGGGGCAAACTTCGCATGTTCGGGCACGAGAATGGAGCGGAGGCTGTGAACCAGACTGTTGAGAGTTGTGCTAAACTTCAGATTCCCTATTTAACCTTATATGCTTTTTCCACCGAGAATTGGAACCGGCCAAAAACCGAGGTAGATACTTTAATGCGACTTTTGGTGAACGCCTTAAAAAAGGAGTTAAAGACCTTGACCAAACATAACATACGGCTCAAGGCAATCGGAAAAATCGATACACTGCCCCAAAAAGTCTATAAAGAGTTAACGGAGGTTATGTCCAAAACCGAAAATAATACGGGGATGACCTTGACGTTGGCATTGAGCTATGGCTCTCGGGAAGAGATAAAAACTGCTGTACAAGAAATAGCGTTCAAAGTTAAAAATAACATAATTTCACCCGAAAATATTGATGAAACAGTTATAAATACACATCTTTATGCGCACTTTTTGCCAGATGTGGACCTACTTATACGCACAAGTGGCGAATGTAGGATAAGTAATTTTTTACTTTGGCAAATAGCATACGCCGAATTATATTTTATTGATGTATTTTGGCCCGACTTTAGAGAGAACCATTTGGTAGAGGCCATAATAAGTTATCAAAATAGAGAACGACGATTTGGAAAAACGAGCGAACAACTTAACTAAGGGTATCACAAACGCTATACTTTCTGCCCTTTTTATCCCCTTATTACTATTATCAACCCAGGCTGTTGCCCAGGAAACCACTTTCGAGGAAGGCAAACAATATATATTGGGTGGGTTATCGGTAACCGGGCTACAGAGTTACAACGAGCAAACTGTTAAGAGTTACACAGGATTGCGCGTTGGGCAACCTATTAAAGTACCTGGAGATGAAATTAGTGCAGTGATCAAAAAGTTGTGGAACTTGGATCTGTTCAGCAATGTGGAGATGTTCTACACCAAAATAGAAGGTGATAAAATATTTTTGGAGCTCAATATAATGGAGCGTCCTACTTTGAACAATGTTACCGTTTATGGGGTCAAAAAAAGAAAGGTGGATGATATAATCGATGACACCGACCTTAAAAAAGGTAAAAAAATCACAGAGAGCTTAATAGCAAACACAAAAAATTACCTTCAGAACAAGTATAAAAAGCAAGGTTTTCTCAATGCAAAGGTAAGTATCGCTACCGCTGCGGATACAACTGGGGCCAATACGCAGAACATGGTCATCAATGTAAACAAAGGGGATAAGGTTAAAATACGCAAGATTAGCTTTGTGGGCAACGAAAAGCTTTCGAACAAGAGACTTAGGAAATCCCTAAAAAACACCAAAAAGAAGAAGTTTTACCGCTTCTGGAAAAAATCCAAGTACATCGAAGCCGATTTTGAGGAGGATCTTTCCAATTTGGTAGATACCTATGCGGAAAGAGGATATAGGGATGCAAGGGTGCTGTCCGATAGCTTTGTAAAAGTGGACGAAAAAAATATTGATCTTGTTGTTTCGGTAGAAGAAGGGGACAAGTATTACTTTGGAAATGTCAACTTTGTTGGAAACACGGTTTATACGGACAGAATGTTGACACAATATTTGGGTATCAAAAAAGGGGATACATATAACGGTGTATTGTTGAAAGAGCGTATTGCCGATGATTCCAATCCAGATGCAGAAGATTTGACCAACTTGTATCAGAATAACGGTTACTTGTTCTCGAGTATTAACCCTGTTGAGGTTTCGGCGGTCAACGATACTATCGATTTTGAGATTCGTATTATAGAAGGTAAGGAAACCTTCTTGGACCATGTAACGGTTTCTGGTAACGACAAGACCAACGATCACGTGATCTTTAGGGAAATCCGAACAAGGCCAGGTCAAAAGTACAGTAAGTCGAATATTGTTAGGACCATACGCGAATTGGGGCAGCTTGGCTTTTTTGATGCAGAGCAAATCGTTCCGGATATTATTAACCCGAACCCCAACGAAGGAACAGTGGATGTAAACTACAGCTTGGTAGAGTCTGGTTCCAGCCAGATTGAACTACAAGGAGGTTTTGGGGGCGGAGGCTTTATCGGTACTTTGGGACTTTCTTTTAGTAATTTCTCTCTAAAAAACATATTTAATAAAGAGGCTTACAAGCCGGTACCCATGGGAGATGGTCAAACATTCGCTTTGCGTTTACAGGCCAGTAGGACTTTCCGCGTGTACAGTTTAAATTTCTCCGAGCCATGGTTGGGAGGTAAAAAACCGGTGCGTTTTAACTTATCACTTTCCAGAACCCAGCAGTTCGCTACGGGTTATAATCAAAATGGTAGGTTGGATGTAGATAAATCCCGTGGTTTTGCAATCACAGGTGTATCTGCTGGTTTAGCAAAAAGGGTGCAATGGCCAGATGACTTTTTTACCATTTCACATTCTTTGAGCTATCAATTGTACGACTTTAACGATTACAACAGTGGATTGTTCAATTTTGGTAATGGTAACTCTAACTCACTGAGTTATACTTTTGGAATTTCAAGGAGTTCACAGGGACCGAGTAGAATTTTCCCGTTGTCAGGTTCTAACTTCGAGTTGACTGCTAAATTTACCCCACCATACTCTTTGCTCAGTAGCAAAGATTATGGGCAATTGAAGAATGATATAGATGGCACCCTTGAGCGATTGGACGAACTTCAAAATGCCACAGATCCGGAAGAGCAATTGGAGCGAGAACAATTGGCCCAAGATTTGGAGCGATTGGAAGAAGAGCGCTTTAAGCTATTGGAATACTACAAAATCAAGTTTAAAGGAGATTGGTACACCACGCTTGTAGATAAATTGGTTTTGCGTACCAATGCCGAGTTTGGTTTTTTAGGAGCTTACAATCACGATATTGGCGATGTGCCATTTGAGCGTTTCTACGTAGGTGGTGATGGTCTAGGAAACTTTACTTTGGACGGTAGGGACGTGGTGCAGTTGCGAGGTTATGAAAACCAATCGCTCACGCCATATATTCCAAATGCCATTACAGGTAGGCTGGAGCAGGACGGTGGAACCATATACAATAAATTCTCCTTGGAATTAAGGTATCCACTTACCTTAAAGCCTTCTGCCTCTATATATGCATTATCATTTTTAGAAGCAGGTAACGCTTTCAACAATTTTAATGAGTATAATCCGTTTGAGTTAAAAAGATCTGCCGGAGTGGGGCTACGTATTTTTATGCCGGCATTCGGACTCTTGGGGATTGATTTTGGTTATGGCTTCGATAGCGATGCTCGACCAGGATCTGTAGGACCAAGTGGCTGGCAAACACACTTCATCATCGGGCAGCAGTTTTAATCAATGGAAAATCGTGGATTGCTAATTTGTAAGAGGTTCATTTTAAATTAATTAGTAATTTTGGCACGATATTTTCTATGTAAAATGCGGAATCAAAGATGAATACCAAAGTTCTTTTATCATTAGTTGTTTTAATGTTCTCCTTCTATGGGTTTTCTCAAAGAGGCGTTCGCATTGGGTATGTGGACATGGAATATATCCTCGAAAATGTGGAAGAGTATAGGGACGCTACGCAACAATTGAATGCCAAGGCCCAAAAGTGGAAGCAAGAAATCGAATTAAAGCAAAGCGTTGTTGAGCAGATGAAGAAAGATCTGATGGCCGAAAAAGTGCTTCTTACAGATGAACTAATTCTTGAAAGAGAAGAAGAAATCCAAATTCTGGAAAAAGAAATGCTGGATTATCAACAAGACAGATTTGGGCCAGAGGGGGATTTAGTGCTACAGAAACAACTATTGATTCAACCGATACAAGACCAAGTTTTCAACGAGGTACAAAAAATCGGAACCAATAAAAGATACGATTTTATTTTTGATAAATCCGCAGATGTTGTAATGTTGTATTCCGAAAAACGGCACGATATCAGCGATTTGGTTCTAAGGGAAATAGGACGTACCAGAAAGATAAGTACTTCCAATAAAAAACAACAGGAGCAAACTCGTTTGGAGCAGTTTAAGGAAGAAGAGGATAAAATTAGCGACGCCTTAAAAGAAAGACAGGATAAAGCTGCGGAAGCTTTGCAAGAAAGGGAAAAAGCAGCGGAAGAACGAAGAGAGGAAAAATTACAGGAACGCGAAGAACGAAAGAAGGCATACGAAGAACGAAGAAAAAAATTATTGGAAGAGCGCGAAGCCAAACGTAAAGCCAAATTGGAAGAACGAAAAAAAGCGCAAGAACAACAAAAGGATTCAATAGGATAATTATATATTGAAACACTAAATTTTAAGTCAAAATAGTAACGTAGAGAATCATGAAAAATGTAAAAAAGATTGCAGTAGCCCTAGTATTGTTTGTTGCGGCTACGGGTTTTGTAAACGCACAGAGCAAGGTTGCCCATATTAATGTACAGCAACTATTGTCTGACATGCCGGAGATGAAAGCTGCACAAGCTGAATTGAAGAAATTACGAGAAACCTATACAGCAGATATTCAAAGCTCCATGACCGAGCTTCAAAACAAGTACACACAATACCAAAACGAAGCTACTTCCAAAACAAGAGAAGAGAACGAGCAAAGAGCAGTAGAGCTTCAAGGTTTTGAAAAAAATATCCAAGAAGCCGAGCAAGCAGCTATGCAAGAAATGCAAAAAAAGCAACAAGAGTTGTTCTCTCCAATCTCTGAAAAGGCAAAGGCAGCTATCGAAAAAGTGGCCGCAGCGCAGGGTTACGAATATGTAATCGATGCAAGCCCAGGATTGAGCCTTATTGTAGCTAAAGGAAAAGACCTTTTGCCAGAGGTGAAAAAGGAGTTGGGCTTCTAAACACAATATTGAAGATTACTAAAAAAACCGCTTTTATAAAAGCGGTTTTTTTATGCCATAAATATTTTAGGTACTATTTTTAATCATGCCAAGACCAATAGGAATATTCGATTCAGGAGTAGGAGGCACTTCCATTTGGAAGGAAGTGGCAAAAATGCTTCCGCACGAGGGTACCATCTATTTGGCCGATAGTGCCAATGCCCCGTACGGAGAAAAGTCAAAAGAAGAGATTTTACGGCTCAGTATTAAAAATACCGAGTATTTGATGCAGCAAAACTGTAAGATTATAATAGTGGCCTGTAACACTGCTACAACAAATGCCATAGACTATCTCCGTTCGCATTACAATGTTCCCATTATTGGAATAGAGCCTGCTATAAAACCTGCGGCACTTCAGACCAAAACAAAAAAAGTAGGTGTGTTGGCCACAAAAGGAACGCTCTCCAGTAGCTTGTTCCACAATACTTCCAAACTCTTCGCCGAAGGCATAAAGGTTTTCGAGCAAGAGGGAAAAGGGCTGGTAGAGCTAATAGAGGCCGGTAAAATTGATACGGAAGAAATGAAGAGCCTTTTGTCAACGTTTCTTAAACCTATGCTAGAGGAGAATATAGATTGTTTGGTGCTGGGGTGTACGCACTATCCCTATCTTATTCCGGTTTTGAAGGAAATATTGCCAAACAATGTCAATATCATAGATTCCGGCGAAGCCGTGGCCCGTCAAACCAAAACAATTTTGGAACAGAACAACCTGCTAACTAAAGTTAATGATAATCCCGAACATCTTTTTCACACCAATGCCGATGTAACGGTTCTGAAAGATTTAATCGACCGGCCCAACGCTAAAGTCTCCTATCTGGATTTTTAAACCCTATTTTCTTCGGTACGTCAAATAAGTGAAATCGTATTTGTGCCTGTCATCCTTTGGGTGGTATTCCTCTTTTGTAAGCTCCCATTGATCCTCATTGATTTCCGGAAAAAAAGCATCTGCTTCAAACTTGCCATGAACCCGTGTCAATTCAATATCAGTAGCAATGGACATGGATTGCTTGTAAATATTCCCGCCACCAATAATAAATGCAGTCTCGTTGTCGTCCACCAGACCTATGGCCTCTCCAATGGAATGAACAATGGTGCAAGGAAATTTTGGCACGTAGTCCTCGTCTCGAGTAACGGCAATATGTGTTCTATTGGGCAAAGCTTTTGGAAAACTTTCCAAGGTTTTTCTGCCCATAATAATCTTGTGTCCCGAGGTCAAGGTCTTAAATCGCTTAAAATCATCGGGTAAATGCCAGACCAGGTCGTTGTCCTTGCCCAAAGCGTTGTTTTCGGCCGCTGCGGCGATAATGATCAATTTTTTCACTGATCTTTTTTTTTGTTGATTTTGGAAAGAGGAAAATCGGTATCTATTTCCTTTTGAATTTCATTGATGCGTTTTTTCTGAAGCTCCACCAATCGTTCACGTTGCAAACGTTCCCAGTTTTGGCCCATAAATTTATGCGTGACAAATACATTAAAAGTATGCAGGGCGATCAAAAAAGCCCAAGCGCAGACCAACCAAATGGACCAATCGTAGGCTTCCCCGTACTTGAGCACCTTATTGGCAATGATAAGAAAAATACTGCCGATTAAAAAAATGACCAAATGGGAGTACAGCCTCTTCTTTTGTTTAATGCGTTTTTGAGCATTTTCCAGAAGTTCGTGCTGTTCCAAATCTATTTCCGGCTTCCTTTTTTTACCAAATGACAACATGGAATGGCTATCTTTATAAACAAAGATAATTGAATTGTTTCCAAAAAACCCGATATGCAAAACCTAAGAAAAAAATTCCCCGTTCTTAATCAATGTGTTTATACCAATACGGCTTCTGCGGGGCTGTTGAACGAAGATTTAATGGAGTGGCGCCAAGGACACGACCTGGACTTTCTTATCGGTGGCAGTGAAATGAAGAACAAAGGGTTTGCCCATATGCCCGAAATCAAGAAAACAGTAGGCAAGTTCTTTAACTGTAAACCTGGCAACGTAGCATTGGTGCCCAATTTTAGCTTAGGATTCAATCTTTTGTTGGAAGGTTTGCCCAAGGACAAAAAAGTATTGCTCCTAAATAAGGATTACCCCAGTCTTAATTGGCCTTTCGAAACACGGAACTTTAAGAGGGACTATGTGGATGCCGATGAACATTTGGAAGAAAATATCCGTGAAAAGGTAAAAAAGGGAGATATTGATGTATTGGCGCTAAGTTTGGTGCAATGGATGAATGGCCTCCGGGTTGATCTTGATTTTTTGAGAGATTTAAAAAAAGAGTTCCCCAACCTGATGATATTGGCCGATGGAACACAATACTGTGGGACGGAACCGTTCGATTTTGAAGCATCGGGCATCGACATTCTAGGGGCCAGTGCCTACAAATGGATGCTGGCAGGGTACGGGAACGGCTTTTTTCTGGTAAAGGACGCTGTAATGGATCAATTTGAGCTTAGGGGTATCGGTAACGGTTCCGTGAACAACGATGCTTCCAAACGCAACAGTATCACGTTTTGCAAGTTTTTGGAACCAGGTCATTTGGACTCCCTCAACTTCGGAAGTTTGGAGTTTGCTGTTGAATTTTTGGACGAAATAGGCCCTGAAAACGTACAGGCACAATTGCAAAAACTATCAAAAAAGGCAATGGCCGCTTTTATAGAACTGGACTTGTTGTCCACCGCTGTCACTAAAAGAAGACAGCACAGTACCATTTTTAATATAAAAGGCGACGAGAAGCTTTTCAACAAGCTTGCCGAAGAAAACGTGGTGGCCTCGCCACGTGGCGGAGGTATCCGATTGAGCTTTCACTTTTATAATACCGAGGAGGAAATAGATGTTATTGCAGCACTTTTAAAGCGTTGGGCATCAAACTCATAATTGGTAAAAAACACCAATCTTATTTGCTAAAAGTGATCCTTCGGTTAGGTGGATTTTATCAAATTGATAAATCGATTCTAACTAATTGTAAATAAAGGGTTTTATATATTGTTTTGTACTGAAATTAAAATTTCGGTACCATGGCAATTAAAAAACAATACCTGAAGAGCAAGCCTGTTTGCAAAGTAACTTTTACAGTTCCTGCAGATGAGGCGGAGACGGTTGCAGTAGTTGGCGATTTCAATAAATGGAACCCAAAAAAAAGCAGCTTAAAGAAATTAAAGAACGGAACCTTTAAGGGAACGTTCGAACTACCTGTAGAGAATACTTACGAGTTTAGATATTTGATAGACGGCAACTATACCAACGATGGTGAGGCCGATCGTTACCAATGGAACGATTATGCCGGAACCGAAAACGCCGTGTTGGAGGTCTAAAAACAGTATCCGCCATCAGTTTGCCCCAAAGCAGATGGCGGTTTTTTTATCTATTGAGGTTGTCCGTATCCTTTAAATCGATGGGAACCTGACCGATATTATTTGGTCCAATAATCCACAACCGTAACATCGGCAATATGCGGCCCGGCGATGTCGCCAAAAGCCACGTGGTCTGGGTGGGTAAGATAGGTATCGCGATCAGCTTCATTATCAAAAGTTAAAAAGAAACAGTGCGTAAGTTCTTTGTTCAAATTCTCAGGACTGTTGTTCGTGCCCCATTCGTACTCTCTGATCAGATCTATTTTAGAGGGCAAGGCATTAAAGGCTTCCTCCACCTGTTTCACCTCTTCTGCGCTCGAGGTTTCTTTAAATTTGAACAATACTACGTGTCGCAATTTGGGAGCTGAAGATGCTTCGGTTTCTTTTGTGGTCTTTTCTTCTTCTTTTTCTGTGGTTTCTTTTTTTGCTTGTTCGCCACAACTGGCAAATAATAGTGCAGCAAATAAGGTGATGGCACTTGTTTTCATGGGGTTGTCGTTTTTTAAGATGAATTGAATCAAATGTACGATTTTGCTCAGATAAATATTGTTTTTAGCCTTACTGTTATACCGCTGTCTTGAACTTGTTTTGGGGTTCCACAAGGTTTGCACAATTTGATGAGATACTGAAACGAGTTCAGCATTACCATTTTCCTTTTTGTGTATGCATTGATTTTGTTCAACTAAGGTCATAATTTGTTATGACGCTTTATCGGTTCATGTTAATTAGATTTGAAGCATGACCGATATCGAGAAAAAATTTTTTGACTTGTTTGAAGATGCCTATGTTTCTCCTACGGAACTGGCCGAAGTTTTGGACTTGGGCGTTGAAATGTTTTTTATCTAGAGAATGGCAGCTTTTCCCGACAGGAAATTCAAGATGTGGCAGCGGCGTTGCGGGGGATTGGTAAGAGATTGAGAAGTTGTACTGGTCATGAGCGAAGAGGCTTGCTAGCTGAGGGGTTAGTTAATTGTCTCTGTTGCTATTTTTTTTAAGTAAAAATGGAATTCAAATTAATTTAGGTCATTATTGGTAATCTTTTTTACTATGGTATCGTAATTTTCTACTTTAATTTCTCCATTTGTTGGAATCATGTTTTGCCATACCCAATTGTAATGTTCGATTACCTTTTCGGCAACTAAGTGAGGTCTTTCACCTGTGGTGTGGCCATCAGAAACAACAGTTACTATATAGTCTTTGGTCAAGGCTGATTGCACTGTGGATTCGACACAAAAATCAGTTGCGCATCCAGTTATTATGAGCTCATTTGTTCCTAAGTCCGAGAGTTTTTTCTGAAGATTGGATTTGTAGAAAACATCATTTGCATATTTGTCCCATAAGATGTCTCCTGGTGTAATCAGGAGTTCATCCAATAACTCCCACTCTAATGTGTTTTTTTCAAATTTTCCTGTGCCATTGCCATCATGTTGGATAAAAATAACCGGAAACCCCATTTTGCGAAATAAGGCCGTAAGACCATTTATTCTGTTTATTACACCAATGGTATCGAATCTAGGGGTCTCAGGAATAAAAGAGCCCTTTTGCATATCAATCACTAAAAGAGCTTTATTGCTTTTCATTATGTAAATACTTGGCGACCTTGTGGGATTAAGCTGAAATAAAAGAAATTCATTTTAAACCGCCACAACCCCCTTAATATGCGGGTGCGGGTCGTAGTTCAATAGCTCAAAATCATCAAAGGTAAAGTCAAAAATGTTCTTTACTTCGGGGTTCAATTTCATGGTGGGCAAGGGGCGTGGGTCTCGGCTCAATTGCAGTTCCACCTGCTCCATGTGGTTGTTGTAAATATGGGCATCACCAAAGGTGTGGATAAAGTCTCCCGGTTGGTAACCACAGACTTGGGCCATCATCATGGTAAAAAGAGCGTAAGACGCAATGTTGAACGGTACACCTAAAAATATATCTGCACTGCGCTGGTACAATTGGCAGGAAAGTTTGCCATCGGCCACATAAAACTGGAAAAAAGCGTGGCAGGGTGGGAGTGCGGCCTTTCCGTTGGCCACATTCTCCGAAAAAGATACCGAAGTGTCCGGCATAACGCTGGGATTCCATGCCGAAACCAGCATTCTACGACTATTTGGGCTGTTCTTCAACGTTTCGATAACTTCTTTGATCTGGTCGATTTCCTCGCTGTTCCAGTTACGCCATTGGTGCCCATAAACAGGGCCAAGGTCGCCGTTTTCGTCCGCCCATTCGTTCCAAATACGCACGCCGTTCTCTTGCAAATATTGAATATTGGTATCGCCTTTCAAAAACCATAACAGTTCGTGTACTATGGATTTGAGGTGCAATTTTTTGGTTGTTACCATAGGGAAGCCCTCAGAGAGATCAAACCGCATCTGGTAACCAAAAACACTCAAGGTTCCTGTTCCTGTACGGTCCCCTTTTTGGTTTCCTTGTTCCAATACGTGCTTTAAAAGGTCGTGATACTGTTTCATAGTGGGGTTAAAGGTAAATGGTTACGGGTAAACGGACAATAGGTCAACGGTTTGACTTATGAAGAGTTTATTAACTGGTTTGGGGTGAAGTTTAAAAGTTTCAAGGGTAAAGGGTTCTAGATTAAAGATTAATGATTTGACCGATTATATTTTATCAGGGATGCTATCCCTTTTTGGAGTCTTTGAATTTTTTTGATGATGAGCGCTGAGGTATCAGAAGAAATAAAATTTAAATCCTCACAGAGAATGATGTGCGATTCCAATTCATATGCGGAGCCTAAACCAATTTGAAGGAATCGAACAAAATCTTTTTGGGAATATTTACTGCATCCTTCTGCAATGTTGGCTGGAATGGAAATAACGCTTCTTTGTATTTGGGAAATAAGACCAAATTTTTCTGAATCTGGTAAAAGTTTGGTGAGACTGTAGATATCTTTGACCAAAATACGTCCATCTTTCCAGACGTTCAACTCTCTAAAGTTTCTCATGACTATGTACATTTATAAACTTTGAGGTTGAATTCTATATTTTATTCTTCAGACTGCTAAAAAAATCTTTCACCCTTTACCCAAAACCTTTTACTTTTTTACCATTAGCCTTTCACCTGCCTATCCTAAAATCATCCCAGCAATGGTGGCCGACAGTAATGAGGCTAAAGACCCGCCCAAAACCGCCTTCATCCCGAAAGAGGAAAGTACTTTTCGTTGACCTGGTGCCAAAGAACCGATTCCACCAATTTGAATGCCGATAGAGGCAAAGTTGGCAAAACCACAGAGCATATAAGTGGCCATAATTACCGACTTATTGTATGTAAAGTGAACGCCACTGGCCACATTTTTAAGGTCGGCCAATTGAATATAGCCCACAAATTCGCTTGCGGCCAATTTTATTCCAAGCAATTGCCCCATTAGCATAATGTCTTCATTGGCAACTCCGATAAGCCACATAAGTGGGGCAAAAACGGTTCCGAGAATGGCTTCCAGAGAGAAATTTTCATAAGGGGAATTGGCAGATATCCAGCTATTGAGTGATGTTAGGTCGCCGACCCAGCCCAGAATACCATTGATCATGGCTATAAAGGCAACAAACACCAATAGCATTGCACCAACGTTCAGGGCAAGTTTTAATCCTTCTGTGGTTCCGTTGGCAATGGCATCCAGGAAGTTGGCCCCTATTTTTTTTGCCGATACCTTAACATCTGTATTAACTTCCTCTGTTTGTGGATATAATATTTTTGAAATAACAATTGCTCCCGGTGCTGCCATTACTGATGCGGCCAAAAGGTGTTTGGCAAATACTAATCGTAGCTCGGGGTCGTCACCGCCCAAAAATCCAATATATGCCGCCAACACTGCTCCTGCCACTGTGGCCATGCCACCGATCATCACCAAAAGGATTTCGGATTTGTTCATTTTTTCCAAATAGGCTTTGATCAACAAAGGAGCTTCGGTCTGGCCCAAAAAAATGTTACCGGCTACAGATAGGCTTTCTGCTCCGGATATACCAAGTGATTTGGAGAGTAGCCAAGCCATCCATTTTACTACCACTTGAATAACTCCCAAATAGTAGAGTACGGAGGTCAATGCGGAAAAGAATATAATGGTGGGCAATACTTGGAAGGCAAAGATATACCCGAAGGTATCCATGTCCACAACAAGGCCTTCGAAAAGGAACTGACTGCCTGCTCGGGTAAAATCCAAAATGCTTACAAAAACACTTCCTACTTTTTCAAAAATATATTGAACAAAAGGCACTTTTAATACGCCGATGGCTATCAGTACTTGCAGTGAAAGTCCTATCCCGACCGTTTTCCAATTGATCGCTTTTCTGTTGGAGCTGAACAAGAACGATATTAGGATGAGTACAACCATTCCCAGTGCGCCCCGTAGCAGGGTGGAAAGTGAAAACCCTTGGTTAGGGATTATTTCAGAGGCCTGCCCTTGTGAGATATTCTCCGTAATAGTGGGCCCTGTTAGAATATTTAGCGAATCCGCGGGTATGGAACTTTGGCCGAAAGCGACCGAACAAACGAGTAAAAGTATGAGTAAACTTTGGGTCCTTTTCGCCATGTATGTTTTTATTTGCGCTTGGAAATCTCATCCCTTAATTTGGCCGCTTTTTCGTAGTCTTCGCTGGCCACTGCTTTTTCCAATTCTTGATGCAGTTCTTGGAGGGACATTTCTCGATATCCGTGAGTGTCGGAACCGGATTCTATTTCAACAGCTTCACTTTCTTGAAGTATCTCATCCACCATAATGCTGTCATCGTCATCTTCATCTTTTTCCTTGGAAGAGAATTTTAGGAAGATTCCAGCTTTGTCCAAAATGGTTTTGTATGTAAATATGGGTGCATTGAACCTAAGTGCCAAGGCAATGGCATCACTGGTCCTTGCGTCGATAATTTCCTCTTCTCCTTCACGCTCACAAATAAGGCTGGAATAAAAAACCCCGTCCACCAATTTATGGATGATTACCTGTTTGACCACGATCTTAAACCTGTCCGCGAAATTTTTGAACAAATCGTGTGTCAACGGTCTGGGAGGCTTTATCTCTTTTTCCAGAGCAATGGCAATGGATTGTGCTTCGAAAGCACCTATGACAATGGGAAGCTTTCTATCGCCCTCCTCTTCATTCAAAATAAGGGCGTATGCGCCATTCTGTGTTTGGCTATAGGATATTCCCTTTATTTTTAACCGTACTAAACTCATATATCTCCTCCTAAGGCAAAAGGGCCGTTCAAATAAGTGGCATCGCCAGTTATCTGAACAGCCCCTTGCAATGGGCAAATTAACAAAATTTAAGCGTTTTGGGCTTTAAATTCTTTTAATTTTTCTATAAGTTGGGGCACTACCTCGAAGGCATCGCCCACGACTCCGTAATCCGCAGCTTTAAAGAAAGGTGCTTCGGGGTCGTTATTGATTACTACTTTTACTTTGGAAGCATTGATTCCTGCCAAATGCTGTATGGCTCCCGAAATACCGATTGCTATATAAAGGTTGCTCGCTACCGGCTTTCCTGTTTGGCCTACGTGCTCGCTGTGCGGGCGCCATCCCATATCGGATACAGGTTTGGAGCATGCGGTTGCAGCTCCCAGAACATCTGCTAGTTCCTCTACCATCCCCCAGTTTTCCGGTCCTTTTAGTCCACGACCACCGGATACCACGATGTCTGCATCGGCGATGGTTGCTTTTCCGACCACTCTATCCACTTCTACGGATTTTACATTGAAGGCTCCATCTACCAAGTTGGCGGACAAATCTTCAACAGATGCGGAAACATTGTTTTCCACAATTCCGAAGGCATTGCTGGATACGCCGATAATTTTTATATCGGAAGAGATTTCGGTAATGGCAAACCCTTTATTGCTGAATGCGGTTCGTTTTACTACAAAAGGAGATGTGCTTTCAGGTGCGGCAACTACATTGGGAACATAGCCTGCACTCAATTTGGCGGTAAGGATCGGGGCCAAAAATTTGGTGTCCGAACTGGAACTTAAAACGATAACCTTGGCATCTTCCTTATTGGCCGCTTGGGCCAAAACATCTGCATAGGCTTTGGCGTTAAAAGTGGATAGGGCATCATCGGAAACTTTTAAGACTTTGGAAACTCCATAGTTGCCCAAAGATGCCTCATCTTCTGCATTAAAGGCAACAGCAGTAACCGTTGTGCCTAAT
Organism: Algicola sp.; assembly: GCA_018222835.1. Classification (GTDB taxonomy): domain Bacteria; phylum Bacteroidota; class Bacteroidia; order Flavobacteriales; family Flavobacteriaceae; genus Flagellimonas. The sequence continues at coordinate 17,765 of JAAEZN010000014.1, forward strand.
TCTTGTGCCACTTTATATGCGTAAGAGGCCACTTCGAAAGCATTCTTTTTAAATTTTCCCTTGAGGGATTCTGTATATACTAGTACTGACATAATTTCTTAATCTTGTTTAGATAACTTTTGCTTCGTTGTGCAGTAGTTCGACCAATTCGCCAATATTTCCAGCATCGACCAATTTTACAGGACCCTTGGCTGCTGGTTTTTCAAACTTTTGATCTTGTGTGTGCTGTGCGGCATCAATAGGCTCTACTACGTTCAAAGTTTTTTTACGGGCCATCATAATACCTCTCATATTGGGAATTCGGAGGTCGCTTTCCTCAACCAATCCTTTTTGTCCACCGATAACCAATGGAAGAGTTGTGCTGATTTTTTCCTTACCGCCATCGATTTCGCGAACTGCTGTGGCATTGTTTCCGTCAATTTCGAGACCAATACACGTGTTAACGAAGTTCATGTCCAATAGTGTGGCGAGGATACCAGGTACCATACCACCGTTGTAGTCGATAGATTCTCTACCAGCAATAACAAGGTCGTACGAACCATTTTTAACCACTTCGGCCAACTGTTGGGCCACAAAAAAGCCGTCTGTTGGTTCTGCATTTATCCTAATGGCCTCATCGGCGCCAATGGCCAAGGCCTTACGAATGGTAGGCTCGGTTTGAGCTCCACCTACATTCACCACATGTACGGTGGCACCTTGTTTTTCCTTGAACCACATGGCTCGGGTCAATCCAAATTCATCGTTGGGATTGATTACAAATTGAACCCCATTCGTGTCAAACTTGGTGTCGCCTTCCGTAAAATTGATTTTGGAAGTGGTATCCGGCACGTTGCTTATGCAAACTAAAATCTTCATATGTACTTAAGGTTTGTGTGTTCAAATATAATTATAAAATTATAAATTTATTATGCATGCATAATAAATTTTGTTCTTTTTTTGGATTTTGGTCAAGCAAATTTCGGGTAGATTTTCCTATTTTTGCTTGCGTTTTTAAGCAGACTATAAATATTTAGTACGATTTAATGAAAACATTACAGTTTAGGGAGGCAGTAGCCGAGGCTATGTCCGAAGAAATGCGAAGAGATGATACCATTTATCTGATGGGCGAGGAGGTAGCCGAATACAATGGAGCTTACAAGGCTTCCAAAGGTATGTTGGATGAGTTCGGGCCAGAACGTGTGATCGACACCCCGATTTCCGAGTTGGGATTTGCCGGTATCGGTGTGGGCTCCGCAATGAATGGGAATAGACCTATTATAGAATTTATGACATTCAATTTCTCTTTGGTAGGAATTGATCAAATTATAAACAACGCCGCCAAGATTCGTCAGATGTCCGGTGGTCAGTTTAATTGTCCGATCGTATTTAGGGGGCCTACCGCTTCTGCAGGTCAGTTGGCAGCAACACACTCCCAAGCTTTTGAAAGTTGGTACGCCAACACTCCTGGTCTTAAGGTTGTGGTTCCTTCAAACCCTGCGGATGCCAAGGGGTTGTTGAAATCTGCCATTAGAGATGATGACCCTGTTATCTTTATGGAGTCGGAACAGATGTATGGTGATAAAGGAGAGGTGCCCGAAGGTGAGTACACCATTCCATTGGGTGTTGCCGATATTAAAAGAGAAGGTACCGATGTAACGATTGTTTCCTTTGGAAAAATCATTAAAGAAGCATACACGGCTGCCGATGAGTTGGAAAAAGAAGGTATTTCTTGTGAAATCATAGATTTAAGAACTGTTCGCCCTATGGATCACGATACCATCTTGACCTCTGTTAAGAAAACCAACAGAATGGTAATCTTGGAAGAAGCTTGGCCATTTGGAAACGTAGCAACAGAGATTATCTATCACGTTCAAGATAAAGCGTTCGATTATTTGGATGCACCAATAGTAAAATTGAACACTGCAGATACCCCTGCGCCGTATTCACCAGTACTTTTGGCGGAATGGTTGCCAAATCATGAAGACGTCATCAAAGCTGTTAAGAAAGTGTTATATAAGTAATAGAAACATATTTTAAGGTATATTAGCCCCGTCAACTTTGTTGATGGGGCTATTTTTTAGGGAACATTTTTTGATTAGAAATTACTTTGAACCAAATTTGACCTGAATTTTATGGGAATCATTCATGATTATTTCCCTTGAGTCCCTTACATCTGTCTATGAAAAGATACTTTTCCTATTTTTTACTACTTTTTTGTATTAGCGTTTCAGCACAGACAAAAATAGAGGGTGTTGTTACCGATGAAAGCGGTATGCCCATTGCTTTTGCCAATATAATTTTCGTAAACTCTTCCGAAGGTACCATAACCAACGACAATGGACGCTTTTATTTGGAATCCGACGAAACTTATGGAGCGGTAAAAGTATCTTTTATAGGGTACGAGACCAAAGAGATAGTATTGGGGCAAAAAGTAAACTATGGAATGGAAATCGTGTTGGTCGAATCGGCCGAACAGCTTCAAGAAGTAATCGTTTATACAGGTAAGCAGTCCAAAAAGAACAATCCCGCTATTGATATTTTACGGAAAATCTGGTCCAAAAAACGTGAAAATGGTGTTCGCAAGTTCAAACAATATCAATACGATAAGTACGAAAAAATAGAGTTCGACCTTAATACTATCGACAGCACATTGATCAAAAGCAAATTGTTTCGTGGGCTCGAGTTTATGTTCGAGAATTTAGATACTTCGCGAATTACGGGAAAAACCTATCTGCCCATGTTCCTGAACGAAAGTTTTTCCAAAGTTTACGGGGACAATATAATAGATGCGGAAAAAGAGGATGTACTGGGTAATAAAAACTCCGGATTTAGTGGTAACCAAGCTATCACGGCTTTTGTGGAAGACCTTTACTCCGACTACGATATCTACGACAATTACCTTAAGTTTTTTGATAAAAGCTTTACGAGCCCACTATCTAAAACAGGAATAGATGTGTATAATTATGTACTGTCTGATAGTACTTTTATAGACAATAAATGGTGCTACAATATTATTTATTACCCCAGAAGAAAAAACGAGCTCACCTTTAAAGGCGATTTTTGGGTGAACGATACCACCTTTGCCATTAAGAAAATCAATATGCAGGTCACCAAGAGTGCCAATATTAATTGGGTGAAGGAAATTTATATAGAGCAGGAGTTCGATGTGGTCAACGATTCTGTCTTTTTGTTGAAGCGTGACTATATGCTAAGTGACTTTAGTTTTTCCAAAAAAGAAGAATCTCGAGGGGTGTACGGCAAGCGAACCACTGTTTTTGATAATTATATTTTTAATAATGCCCGTCCTGAAGAATTTTACAAAGCAGTGGCAGATCCATACGACCCAAGGGTATTCTCCCAGGACAGTATTTTTTGGAAAAATGCCCGTTTGGAAAGTTTGAACGAGGATGAATCCGGGATTTTTAAGTTGCTGGATACCCTAAAAACAGTGCCCAAGTTCCGAACCTATTATGATATTGTCAGCATTCTAGGGTCGGGTTACGTCGAAATAGATAAATGGAATCTGGACATCGGTGATATATATAGCACTTTTGGTTACAATGATGCAGAAGGTATTCGCTTGCGTGCTGGAGCAAGAACCTATTTTGGTCAGAATGATCTATGGCGTTTGGAAGGGTATATGGCCTATGGTTTTAATGATAAAAAGTTCAAGCACGGCTTTTCTGGGAAGTTTTTGCTGGACCGAAAAAACCGTTTGATTGTTTCGGGCGGTAACCGGAGGGATATTGAACAATTGGGGCTTAGTCTCACCAGTACCAACGATGTCATGGGCAGGAGCATTGCTTCATCATCTTTGGTCACCGTGGGGTCTAATGACCGCTTGACCAACATTAATCTTTCTACCTTAAACGTAGAAATGGAGCCGGTCAAAAATTTTAGAATAAATGTAGGTGGGTCTTTCCGAACCCTGAGTTCTGCACTGCCCGATGCTTTTAGTCTGGATTACGTGGATCCTGGTTCACCTTCGGGTATTTCATCAGAAATAAAACAGTTCGATCTAAACACCACATTGATCTATACCCCGGGCAAGCGTACCATTGGCTACGGAGTTGAACGCTCTAATATAAATGATGATTATAGCACGTTGATATTGCAATACACCAAAGGGGTAGATGGCTTTTTGGAGAGTGATTTTGATTATGAAAAAATCCAATTTTCTTATCGTCAACCTTGGCAATTGGGAGGATTCGGAAGGCTAACGAGTAGCGTGGAGCTTGGTAAAACTTTCGGAACCGTACCGTTGGGCTTATTGAGCGTAGTGCCGGGGAACCAGACATTGTTCTCGCTTTACAATGCCTTTCCTAATTTGGACTTTTATGAGTTTGTTACCGATACCTATGCCACCGTGCATTTGGAGCACAATTTTAATGGTCGAATTTTCTCTCGGATTCCATTATTGCGAAAACTCAATCTAAGGGAAATTGTTGGTATAAGAGGAGCGTGGGGTCAGTTGTCCGAGGAAAATATTGCCTTGAGTGCCCCTACAAACATTCCATTAATGGCGCCAGAAGACCAAGTGTATTGGGAGTATTCGCTAGGTGTGGGCAACATCTTTAAAATATTACGAATCGACTTTAATTTTCGTGGAAATTATCTCGAAAACCCAGATGCAAGAGCGTTCGGGATAACCGGAACCTTCGGATTTAATTTTTAATTGATACGAAACAGCCAATTTATACCCCCTATTCCAGTTATACTGGTTATTTTTGCACAATAAAATATATTGCTGACATGTCTAAAAAACCACGTATTACCTTTGATGTACTGGTAGAAATACCCAAAGGTAGCAGAAACAAGTACGAATATGACTTCACCTTGAATAAAATTCGATTTGACCGAACTTTATTTTCCTCAATGATGTATCCAGGTGATTATGGATTTATTCCGGAAACCTTGGCATTGGATGGTGACCCTTTGGATGTTTTGGTACTTTGTACCGAGCCGACCTATCCAATGGTAGTAGTCGAAGTTAAGCCGGTCGGTGTATTCCACATGACCGATGAAAAAGGTCCTGATGAAAAAATAATCTGTGTTCCCGTATCTGACCCCATTTGGAGCAAAAGAGATGATATCAGTGAGCTGAACCCACATAGGTTAAAAGAAATCGAACATTTTTTCCAAGTATATAAGGATTTGGAAGAAAAGAAAGTAGATACAGGAGGTTGGGGAGATGTCAATGAGGCGGTCAATATCTATCACGAGTGTGTAAAGCGCTATGAAGATAGTGACCACAAAAAGAGAAGGGCCTATACTATATAGAATGCTTAACAAAAACTTTTAAAAAATGCGCTTTTAATAAATAAAGGCGCATTTTTTTTATTACTTCGTATTTCATTACATTAGCTTCCATTAAAAATCACTAAATAACTCAATCTATGGATTTAATCGTGAAATTTTTGCCCGCGTTCGGTATTCTGGGCCTTTTGTACGTCTTTATTAAAAACGTATGGATCTCCAAACAAGAGGTGGGGGATGCTAAAATGGCAAGAATCGCCAAAAATATTGCAGATGGGGCAATGTCCTTCTTAAAGGCGGAATATAAAATATTGAGCATCTTCGTTGTGGCCGTAGCGGTGTTGTTATTCTTCAAAGGAAGTAACGAGACTGGTTCCAATGGAATGGTGACCGTGTCATTTATTGTGGGTGCTATTTGTTCCGCCCTTGCCGGATTTATCGGTATGAAGGTTGCAACAAAAGCCAACGTAAGAACTACCAATGCAGCAAGGACCTCGTTGGGCAAGGCCCTAGAGGTGGCATTTGCAGGTGGTGCCGTAATGGGGCTTGGTGTTGTGGGGCTTGGTGTTCTAGGGTTGAGTGGATTATTTATGATATACAGCGGCCAAGGTTGGGAAATTGGCGAAGTACTTAATGTACTTTCCGGTTTTTCCTTGGGAGCATCTTCAATTGCACTTTTTGCCCGTGTAGGTGGAGGTATTTATACCAAAGCTGCGGATGTTGGGGCTGATTTGGTAGGTAAGGTAGAAGCAGGAATTCCTGAAGATCATCCATTAAATCCAGCCACAATCGCCGATAATGTTGGTGATAACGTAGGCGATGTTGCCGGTATGGGGGCCGACCTGTTCGAGTCTTATGTAGGTTCCATAATCGGTACCATGGTACTAGGAGCTGTTTTTGCCGGTATTCCGGAGTTTCAAACTGCTTTTGATGGACTTGGAGCAGTGTATTTACCATTGGCTTTAGCGGCCGTAGGTATTATTATGTCTATAATTGGAACCTTCTTTGTAAGAGTTAAAGATGGTGGAAACCCACAAACAGCATTAAACGTTGGTGAGTTTGGTTCAGCAGGTTTGATGCTTATCGCTTCCTACTTCATTATTAATGCCATGCTGCCGGAATCTTGGGTAGAAGGAGGAAAAGAATATTCTGCGATGGGTGTTTTTTGGGCTACCATTGCAGGACTTGTAGCAGGATTGTTGGTTGGAAAAGTAACCGAGTATTATACAGGTACAGGTACAAAACCTGTAAACTCTATTGTACGTCAGTCCGATACAGGTTCGGCCACAAATATTATAGCAGGACTTGGTGTGGGAATGATGTCCACCGCAATTCCGATTATTTTGATTGCAGCAGCGATTTTGGTTTCCCATTATTTTGCAGGACTGTACGGAATCGCCATAGCAGCGGTTGGAATGTTGGCCAATACAGGTATTCAGTTAGCTGTTGATGCTTACGGGCCAATTTCCGACAATGCTGGAGGTATTGCAGAAATGGCAGAGCTACCAAGTGAGGTGCGTGAAAGAACAGATAAATTAGATGCCGTTGGAAACACTACGGCGGCCATTGGTAAAGGTTTTGCTATTGCTTCGGCGGCTTTGACCGCTTTGGCGCTATTTGCAGCTTTTATGAAAACGGCAGGGGTGCAATCCATCGACGTGTCTCGACCGGATATAATGGCAGGTCTATTGATCGGAGGTATGCTTCCGTTCGTATTCTCCGCACTTTCCATGAACGCGGTAGGTAGAGCGGCAATGTCTATGATAGAAGAAGTACGTCGTCAGTTTAAGGATATCCCAGAGTTAAAAGCTGCGCTGGAAATCATGCGAAAGCACGATGCTGATTTGTCCAAGGCCAGTAAAGAAGATTTAGCAATTTTTGAAGCCGCAGATGGTAAAGCCGAATATGAAAAATGTGTCGCTATATCTACACAGGCCTCTATTAAGGAAATGGTATTCCCTGGATTGTTGGCGATTGCTGTTCCCGTTGCAATCGGATTTATTGGTGGTGCGGAAATGTTGGGAGGTCTGTTGGCAGGTGTAACCACTGCCGGTGTGCTTATGGCTATTTTTCAATCCAACGCAGGAGGTGCATGGGATAACGCCAAGAAAACCATCGAAAGCGAAGGCCGTAAAGGTAGCGATGCCCATAAGGCCGCAGTTGTTGGTGATACGGTAGGTGACCCGTTCAAGGATACCTCAGGTCCTTCATTGAACATTTTACTAAAGCTAATGTCCGTAGTAGCATTGGTAATTGCACCAAGTTTGGTAAGCCTTGCTCCTGCAGATGAGGTAAGTATGTTAAAAGAAGATGGTACAATGATTACCATTACCGAAGAGGGAATAAAAGAAACCAAAAAGATTGAAAAACAAATTCGAGTAGAGGTCAGCAACATGCAAGATGGCACTTTTAAGGCTATTGTTACTTCCAGTACAAGTGTAAACGGAGAAGAGGTTGCGGAAACCAAAGAATTTATGGCAGAGACCAAAGAAGAACTTGAAAAGAAGATACAGGAATATAAAAGCGCCGAGGCAAACAATTAATTTTCTGATCTTTATACAAATCGAAAAACCACGCCAACGGCGTGGTTTTTTTATTCTGTGCATTTTTATTGAAAGTGAGATTTCTCAATCGTTTTTGCAGTCCACATTTAGGAATGATATGAAATCGACTTCCTATATGGGACACGATCGAGATATCTATTTAGTTTAATTTAAAAGTGATCGGAATGGAGTAGGGGACTTTTACTGGAGTCCCTCTTTGTTTTCCGGGAGTCAAGGTCGGCAATTTAGAAATGATTCTTGCGGCTTCCTTTTCAAGGCTCTCATGTGGTCCTCGGAGCCTAATATCGCCGATACTGCCATCTTTTTGGACGGTAAACACCACGCTTACTCTTCCTTCGAGGCCCATTTCTTGCGCAATCTCGGGATACCTGAAGTTTTTACGGATATGCTTTAGCATTTGTTCCTGAAAACACATCCTTTTTTCCTTTTCATCTTTTTCATTTTCACAACCGGGGAATATTGGGGCATTTTCAATAAGGATGAAAGGAATTTCGTCCGGGATGTCGTCTTCGGCAACTTCAATGCTTTCTACATCTGCTATTTTGGTATCTTGATCCATATCGTTGGACTCGATAAAAGTTTCCTCCACTTTTTCATCATCTTCGGCAACCACAATTTTTGGTGGTGTCTGTATTTTTGGTTGCGGAGGGTCTGGTAACTTTATTTTAAGGATAGTTGCATCCTCGTCCAAGCTTTCTTGAATGGTGAGCTGGCCAATATCCCAAGAATCATCTTTGTAGTACGTTTTCCATTCCAAGGCCAAATAGGCCATGAAAAGTACTAATGTCATCCCTACAAAAAAGTAGAGTAAGCTGTTGCGTTTTACCTCCATTCGCGGGTTCTTTTTCGGTTCCATAATCTTTAAGTTTTTAAACCTTTTTTAAAAAGGCGTAGTTAATAGCTATGGGATAATCCCAAACCTAAACTACATTGAAAATGGACGGAAATAAACCAACAATGAGCCAATGGGCCATTTGGATGAGGGAAATGACTTTACAATGCTTGAAGGATATGTTCTAATAAGTAAAATGGAGGCAAGTTGAATCTAAAGCCTAATGCCATTAAAAAAACTTGAGTAAGATGGTAATGGAGATTATTCGAACAAACCGTGGATTTCACCATCAATACGATTGATAACTTCACCTAAATCTTCGGGTTTATCCACAAAATCCAAGTTATCCACATCAAAAATGAGCAATTTCCCTTTTTTATAGGTATTTACCCAGGCTTCATAACGCTCGTTCAATCGGCTTAGGTAATCAATGGAAATTGAATTTTCGTAATCACGGCCACGTTTATGTATTTGGTTTACCAAATTGGGAATGGAACTCCGTAAATAAATCATCAAATCTGGCGGCTGGACCAATGTTTCCATTAACTCAAAAAGACCTTTGTAGTTTTCAAAATCACGATTGGTCATAAGGCCCATGGCGTGCAGGTTGGGAGCAAAAATATGGGCATCCTCATAAATGGTCCTGTCTTGGATTACATTTTTACCACTCTCCCTTATTTTAAGGATTTGACGATAACGACTGTTCAAAAAATAAATCTGCAAATTAAAGCTCCAGCGCTCCATCTGATTATAAAAATCATCGAGGTAGGGATTGTCCACTACATCTTCAAAATGGGCGTCCCATTTATAATGTTTGGATAAGAGATTGGTCAGGGTAGTTTTTCCTGCGCCTATATTTCCAGCTACAGCGATATGCATATGTCAGTGTTTTTTGAGTCGGGAAAATGATGGCCGCAATATACAAAGTATATCTGCTTATCGAAAAAAAACTGGTTCAAATGGACGCTGAGATATTAGAGGCGAACAAAGTTTTAAAATATATTCTAAATCCGTACTTTTGCCCCTCAAAACGAGGAAAGATTTGACTGATTGCAACCTCTTGTCCTGAAATTTACTAGGGTCAAAAAATGCTAAAGCAGTTTACTGGGCGCGTGTTCAGTGGTCTCTGTCGAGAAATAAACTCCTTTGGTTTTTCAATTGAATCTCTCCGTTAAAGGAAAACAATGTCATATTTATTTACGTCCGAATCTGTAAGCGAAGGACACCCGGATAAGATTGCCGATCAAATAAGTGATGCTCTATTGGACAATTTTTTGGCCTTTGATCCCGAGAGTAAGGTGGCCTGTGAAACAATGGTGACCACTGGGCAAGTTGTATTGGCCGGCGAGGTGAAGAGCCATACCTACGTGGATCTTCAAAGTATAGCCAGGGAGGTAATCAATAATATTGGTTATACCAAAGGTGAGTATAAATTTAGTGGGGATTCTTGTGGGGTAATCTCTTTGATTCATGAACAGTCCCAGGATATTAACCAAGGGGTGGATCGTGGTACAAAAGAAGAGCAAGGAGCCGGTGATCAAGGAATGATGTTTGGGTACGCCACTACCGAGACCGATAACTATATGCCTTTGGCATTGGATATTTCCCATAAGATTTTAGAAGTACTGGCCGATTTAAGAAGAAAGGGAACACAAATTCCTTACTTGCGACCAGACGCTAAAGCCCAAGTAACGATAGAATATTCCGACGATAATGTTCCACAGCGTATAGATACCATTGTAGTTTCTACACAGCACGATGAATTTGATTCGGACGAAGCTATGTTGGCCCAAATCAAAAAAGATGTTATCAATATATTGATTCCGGCAGTGAAAAAGTTGTTGCCAGAAAACATACAAGAGCTTTTTACGGATAACATCAAATACCACATAAACCCAACGGGCAAGTTTGTAATCGGCGGTCCTCACGGAGATGCAGGACTTACCGGGCGAAAAATTATTGTGGATACCTATGGGGGCAAGGGAGCACATGGTGGCGGTGCCTTTAGCGGTAAAGACCCGAGCAAGGTGGATCGTAGTGCAGCCTACGCTGCGCGGCACATGGCAAAAAACTTGGTGGCAGCTGGGGTAGCCGATGAAATTTTGGTGCAAGTAAGCTACGCTATTGGAGTAGTGGAACCTACTTCCATTTTTGTGGAAACCTATGGAACTTCAAAACTTGGATTAAGCGATGGCGAGATTGCCCAAAAAGCATCCCAACTTTTTGATATGCGCCCCTTTGCCATAGAGGAGCGTCTAAAGCTCCGCAATCCTATTTATTTGGAAACGGCAGCTTATGGTCACATGGGTAAAGAACCCAAGACCATGACCAAGGTTTTTGAGTCTCCATACAATGGAAGAATAGAAAAAGAGGTAGAACTCTTTACTTGGGAAAAACTTGATATGGTGGATAAGGTGAAAGAAACCTTTGGTTTATAAGACAACCACTGTATAAAATTAAGGACGGAGACTATCCAAGAAGTATTGAAACGAGTCATTCTGAATTCATTTCAGAATCTAACTATAATCCTAAATAAATTGTAGTGAGAACCTGAATCAAGTTCAGGTTGACGATAATCTACTTCTTAGATAGTCTTTTTTATTGGCATACTCTTGTGAACTTTAGTAGATTTAGCATATCAAAATTAGAATGTATGAGAAGTTCGGTCAGAATACTGTATCTGAGTGTTTTAGTATTGCTTGTAGTCGTTAGTTGTAAAAAAACGACCAAGACAGAAGTTGAGGTGGTAGATACCTACGTCGTCGATAACTACACCAAAAAAGAAGTAGATATAGAAATGCGGGATGGGGTAAAACTGCATACTACAATATATGCTCCCAAGGATACTTCTAAGGAGTACCCGATTATTATGCAACGGACTCCTTACAGCTCAAGACCTTATGGAGAAGATAACTTTAAGACTAAAATCGGTCCCAATGAACATTTAATGCGGGAAGGAAACATCATTGTTTATCAAGATGTGCGCGGAAGATGGCTCAGTGAAGGCCATTACGAAAATATGAGGGCCTACATTCCCAACAAAACATCCAATGATCAAGTTGACGAAAGTTCTGATACTTATGATACCATTGAATGGTTGGTGAACAATGTGGAAAACAATAATGGGAATGTTGGTATTTGGGGTATTTCCTATCCGGGATTTTATGCCACTTACGCAACAGTTGATGCTCACCCAGCATTAAAGGCAGCATCGCCACAAGCATCTATCGGGGATTTCTTTTTTGATGATTTCCACCACAACGGAGCGTATTTGTTGAGCTATTTTAGGGCAACCTCGCTTTTTGGCACGCCAAGACCCAATGGTGATGCGCCTATCGATACCGCTTGGTACACACTTCCTAATTTGCCAACAGAAGATCAGTACCAATTCTTTTTGGATGTAGGCCCACTTAAAAACTTGGATTACTTTTTTGAATACGAAACAGCCGATACCCCGACCATGCGTCCCGAAGGTGTTACAGATGATTTCTTTTGGAACGAGTTGAAAGAGCATCCCAATTATGATGAAATGTGGCAGAGTAGAGGGCTTATCCAACACCTAAAGAACGTAAAGAGCAGTGTGGCCACGATGGTCGTTGGAGGTTGGTTTGATGCCGAAGATCTGTACGGCCCGTTGGAAACCTATAAGAACATCGAAAAGTATAACAAGGACAATTACAATACTATGGTGTTCGGGCCATGGGACCATGGTGCTTGGGCAAGGACCAAAGAGCGGAATACCGTGGGCAATTACTACTTTGGAGATTCTATTTCTTTGTTTTTCCAGAAAAATATCGAAACCAAATTCTTTAATCATTTTCTAAAAGGTGAAGGAGATAAAAACTCCGGTTTGCCAGAAGCTTATGTATTTGATACCGGCAGAAAAGAATGGAAAACGTACGATACTTGGCCACCACAAAATGTGGAAAAAGAGACCATGTACCTATCCGAAGACCAAGAGCTCACATCCGAAGCTAAAAATGTAACCGGCATAGACTTCGTGAGCAATGTAAAGAAACCTGTGCCATATTCCGAGGACGTAAAAACAGTGTTCACGCCAAGAAAATATATGACGGATGATCAACGTTTTGCTGCACGTCGTTCCGATGTTTTGGTGTTCGAGACCGATGTAATGGCAGAGGACCTTACCTTGGCTGGTGATATTTTGGCAAAATTAAAGGTGGCCACCACCGGTACCGCCGCGGATTGGATCGTAAAAGTTATCGATGTGCACCCAGCGGACACCGAAACAAATGAAGAAATGCAGGACCACCTTAAAATGAGCAATTACCATTTAATGGTAAGGAGCGAGGTACTTCGTGGTCGCTTCAGGAACAGTTTCTCCAATCCAGAGCCCTTTACTCCAAATCAAAAAACAGATGTGAACATCAAGCTTCAAGATGTGTTCCATACGATCAAAAAAGGACACAAATTGCAAATTCAGGTACAAAGTACGTGGTTCCCGCTTATCGATTTGAACCCGCAGACCTATGTGGACAATATTTTTAAGGCGGATGAATCCGATTTTAAAACACAGACCCATACCGTATTTACCGACTCCAATATTGAGTTTACGGTGCTGAAATAAAATGACTTGGAGCTTCGGACAACAAATGCGAAGGATTAATTTTTTTCAAAAGATTAGGAAAATCAAATTTTCCATCAGTATATTTGTCGTTCGAAGTTCAAACAAGTATTGATTAGTTATCAAGAAAGGTGGAGGGAATAGACCCTTTGAAGCCTTAGCAACCCTTGGCCCCTAGTGTCGAGAAGGTGCTACATTCTATCCCGGTTGGGTATAGATAACGACAATCGACCATTTTCGATTTCATTTTCTTATAACTTTTTGATTTTCTTATGCCCAAGGGCTAAGCGTTTGACTTTTTAATTTTTCGTTTAAAAAATTTAAAAAAAACAAAAGTCATGAGCAATCAAAAATTTGCAACAAACGTATTACACGCAGGTCACGATACCACGCAGACCAGCGGAACAAGGGCAGTGCCTATTTATCAGTCAACGTCCTATGTCTTTAACGACACGGACCATGCGGCCAACCTATTTTCATTGGCAGAATTGGGTTTTATTTATACAAGATTGAATAACCCTACCAATCAAGTATTGCAGGATAGATTGGCCGCTGCGGAGGGAGGGGTAGGTGCTGTTGTCTTTGCATCCGGTACTGCAGCGATTTCTACGGGGCTGTTGACCCTGTTAAAAGCGGGCGACCATATTGTGGCATCCAGCAGTTTGTATGGAGGTACATATAATTTATTAAACGTTACCCTACCAAGATTGGGTATCACTACCACTTTTGTAGATGCCTCTAATCCCTCAAATTTTGCGGATGCGGTCCAAGAAAATACACGGGCATTCTTTGTGGAATCTTTGGGCAATCCTAAGTTGGATGTGTTGGATTTAAAAGGAATTTCTAAAGAAGCCAAAGCGGTAGGAGTACCCTTTATTGTGGACAACACGGTAGCTACGCCAGGGCTTTTAAATCCTATTGAGCACGGTGCTAACTTGGTGATACATTCCTTGACAAAATATATTGGAGGTCAGGGAACTTCACTTGGAGGAGCTATCATTGATGCAGGCACTTTTGATTGGAGCAATGGTAAATTTCCGGAATTTACAGAGCCATCTGCAGGTTATCACGGCTTGGTGTATCACGAAACTTTGGGCGCGGCGGCTTTCACTTTTAAATTAATTTTAGAAGGATTACGAGATTTTGGCGGAGCTTTGAGTCCGTTCAATGCTTTTCAGATTTTACAAGGTTTAGAAACTTTGCCAGTTCGTATAAAGCAACACAGTGCAAATGCATTGGAGTTGGCGGAGTGGCTACAAAGCAGGGAAGAAGTAGCATGGGTAAACTATCCAGGGCTTAAGGGAAACAAGTACTACGATTTGGCACAGGAATATTTGCCAAAAGGACAAAGCGGAATTGTAACATTTGGAGTGAAAGGTGGTTTCGAAGCAGCAAAAAAACTGACGGATGCTACCAAAGTATTCTCTTTACTTGCTAATATTGGTGATACAAAATCGCTTATAATTCACCCTGCAAGTACAACGCACCAACAATTGGATGAAGAACAACAAGCAAGCGCTGGCGTTACTCAAGATTTGATCAGACTCTCTGTGGGTCTGGAAGATATTGAGGATTTAAAAAACGATTTGGAAGCTGGTTTTTCGGCTATTGGTTAAACATTTTGAAATTAGTAAACCGCATGTTGCACAAAATAGATATAAAGGAATACACAACCTTATCTGGTCATACGCAAGAAATTAAACTGTCGTATCAGTTGTTCGGAAAGCCATTGCATTCGGCGCCGATCATTCTTGTAAACCATGCCTTGACAGGTAATTCGAACGTTGCCGGAGAAGGTGGTTGGTGGTCCGATTTGATCGGGGATGGAAAGTGTATCGATACAAAAAAGTACACCATTTTATCATTTAACATTCCAGGTAATGGTTATGACGGTTTCATTATTGAAAACTATAAGGGCTTTGTTGCCGGGGATATCGCTAGAATATTTCTATGGGGACTTAGGGCCTTGGAAATCGAAAAATTGTTTGCCATAATCGGAGGTTCGTTGGGAGGTGGAATTGCATGGGAAATGACTGCCATTGACCCAAAGATAACCGAGCATTTGATTCCTGTAGCTTCCGATTGGAAATCTACGGATTGGTTGATTGCCAATTGTCAGATTCAGGAGCAGTTTTTGGTCAACTCCAAACAACCGGTGCACGATGCACGTATGCATGCGATGTTATGCTACCGTACCCCGGAATCATTTAAAGAAAGGTTTAAAAGAAGTACCAACGAAGAACTTCAGGTATTTAATGTAGAATCTTGGTTGATGCATCACGGTAAAAAGTTACAAGAGCGTTTTCAACTTTCTGCCTATAAATTAATGAACCAATTGCTCAAATCCATCGATATAACCAGAGATGGAGAAGAAGCATTTAACGCCTTGCAGGAAGGCGATACCAAAATCCACATAATCGGGGTAAACTCCGATTTGTTCTTTACTGCCGAAGAAAATAAGGAGACCTTTAAAAGATTGGCTCAGGCCAATACCAATGTTACTTATGGCGAAGTACAATCCGTACATGGCCACGATGCCTTTTTGATGGAGTTTGAACAATTGGAGAAATTGTTGTCCACTGTATTTCAGAAGAATACGGAGCGCATCAAAATTTTAAAATTTGGTGGAAAATCTTTGGCAAACGGCGAAGGAATTGAACGTGTTTTGAATATTATTGGTAAAAGACATGATGAGCAAGAACATTTTGCAGTAGTAGTTTCTGCGCGCGGTAAGGCAACGGACCAATTGGAGAACCTATTGGAAAAAGCGGTCAACGGGGAAGACTTCCAAAAAGATTTGAAGAAGTTTGCCGAATACCAAAAAAATAATTTTGATGGTGTGGACATAGCCGAAGAACTGTCCGTGATCGAAAAAATATTGAGCGGGGTAACATTAACAGGCGATTACAGTCTAAAAACCAAGGATGAGGTACTGTCCTTCGGTGAATTGATATCTGGAAAATATGTTACTGCTGCCTTGCAGGCAAAAGGGGTTAAGGCTACTTTGCTCGACTCTCGACAACTCATAAAAACCGACGATAGTTTTAGCAATGCCGAGGTAGATGAAGGGCTGTCCAAAGAAAATGTGCTACGATATTTCCATGAGCTGGATTCGGACACCGTACCTGTGGTAACCGGGTTTATAGCCTCCAATAAGAATGGGGCAACCACTACTTTGGGAAGAAATGGAACAAATTATTCAGCAGCTCTGTTGGCCAATTTTTTGGATGCAAGCGAGTTGATCAATTACACCCATGTTGATGGTATTTTTACCGCCAATCCCGATTTGGTGAAAGATGCTAGGTTAATCGATATGATTTCTTACAGTGAGGCGAATGAACTCGCTAATTTTGGTGCCACCATTTTACACGCAAAGACAATTATCCCCTTGATCGAAAAAAACATTCCATTGCGTATTTGCAATACCTTCAACGATGATAATGAGGGTACCTTAATTGGTCCAAATACGGGCGATGGTGGCATAAAATCCCTTTCCGTGTTGGATAATATGGCCCTTATCAATCTTGAGGGTAGGGGGTTGCTCGGTAAAGTTGGTGTGGATATGCGTATTTTCAGGGCCCTTGGCCAAAACGATATCTCCGTTGGAATTGTTTCCCAAGGATCATCAGAGAGAGGTATTGGTTTGGTAGTGGATGTCTCCAAGGCGGATAAGGCAAAGAAAGTACTCGATCAGGAATTTGAGACGGACTATTCATCGCAGGATATCAATAAAATATCCGTGGTGAAGGATGTTTCCGTCATTTCCATTGTGGGTATGGACTTGAGCAGTTTTCATAAACCCTTCAATGCCTTGGTCAAAAACCAAATCACACCCTTGCTGTTCAACAACACGGTGACAGGAAAAAATGTGAGCATGGTGATGAAGAAAACCGATCTGCACAAAGCCATAAACGTGATTCATGGGCAAATTTTTGGTATCGCAAAGAAGATTAACTTGGCTTTGTTCGGTCATGGTAATGTGGGGGGAACACTGATCCATCAGATTTTGGATTCAAAAAATACGATCGAGGACAGAAAAAGTATCGATTTAAAAATATTTGCAGTGTCCAATTCAACAAAAGTACTATTGGATGCTTCGGGTATTGGTGCCGATTGGAAAGAACGTTTAGAGAAAGAGGGGCAGCAATACTCCAATGAGGATATTATTTCTTTTGCCAAAAAGCATCATTTGGAAAACTTGATCGCTGTGGATAATACCGCAAGTAAAACATTTGTGGAGCAATATGAAACCTTGATCGAGCATGGTTTTGATCTGGTGTCATCCAACAAGATTGCAAATACCTTGAGCTTTGATCAATATAAATCCATACGAAAGTGTTTAGATCAAAATCAAAAACAATACCTGTACGAAACCAATGTGGGTGCAGGTCTTCCACTTATCGATACAATTAAACTACTGCATCTTTCCGGTGAGAATATCACTCGGATTAAGGGGGTGTTTTCAGGGTCGTTGAGTTATATTTTTAATACATTTTCCGAGAAAGATGTCTCTTTTTCCGAAATTGTAAAGGAAGCTATGGAAAATGGGTTTACAGAACCTGATCCTAGGGAAGACCTGTCCGGAAACGATGTAGGAAGAAAACTTTTGATTTTGGCCAGGGAGTTGGACCTTCAGAACGAGTTCGCGGATATTGAAGTGCAAAATTTAATTCCAGAAGAGCTTGTAACCTTGGATTTTAAGAACTTTATGGAACAAATTGAAAAGATGGACACTGTTTTTGAAAAGATAAAGAAGGACCAGAAACAAGGCCATGTATTACGATATGTTGGGGATTTGCATGGAGATTTGCAACAGGACAAAGGAGTTTTGGATGTAAAACTCGTCTCTGTGCCCAAAGAGAGTGCATTGGGCCAGGTAAAGGGCTCCGATTCGATCATTGAAATTTATACGGAGTCCTACGGAGAGCACCCACTTGTGATTCAAGGTGCGGGAGCAGGAGCTGCTGTTACGGCAAGAGGTGTATTTGGCGATATTTTAAGAATAGCAGAAAAGATATAACTTCGAATACGCTCAACTACTGTACTTTAAAATCTCTGTTGGCTGAGCGTAGTCGAAGCCACAATAGTTTGTTCGTTTAGGGTTTTGATGGTGTAGTTTCGACTCTGCTCAACTACCAGTTTTTAATTTAATTGGGTAACTGAGTGAGGTGTTTACTTAAAATAGAATGTATAATTAGGTGTCTGAGCGTAGTCGAAGACACAATAGTTTGCTCGTGAAAGGTTACGTATATATATTACAATGTTCAGATGGTAGCTATTACACCGGAAGCACTGTTGATTTGGACAAGCGGTTGCGAGAGCATCAAAATGGAAAAGGAGCCAATCACACCAAGAAAAGATTGCCTGTTATATTATTGTATGTTGAAGAGTATTTGAGTATTGCAGTGGCTTTTGAACGTGAAAAGCAAATTCAAGGGTGGTCACGACCAAAGAAAGAAGCTCTTATTAATGGCGAGTTTGAGGTTTTGCCTTATTTGTCTGAATGTAAAAACGAAACGAACTTTAAATATTATAAAGAAGAAAAATGAAGTAGCTTCGACTCCGCTCAGCTACCCAAGTTAGAATGATTTTGGTGACTGAGCGTAGTCGAAGTCACATTCGATTGTCATGGAAGGGTTTGAACAAAGTAGTCGAAGCCACAAAATAAAAAAGGTATAAAGATGAAAAAATTTGAAACAGAGGCGATTCGCACACAAATAGAGCGTAGTCAAAATTTGGAGCATTCCAGTCCCATTTATATGACCTCCAGCTTTGTTTTTGAAGATGCAGAGGATATGCGGGCCTCTTTTGCCGAAGAAAAGGAACGGAATATTTACTCCAGATATTCCAATCCCAATTCATCGGAATTGATTGAAAAAGTTTGCCAAATGGAAGGAGCAGAAAGCGGATTTGCCTATGCTTCGGGTATGGCGGCTGTTTTTTCCACCTTGGCAGCCTTGTTAAATGCCGGGGATCATATTATATCTTCCAAGAGTATTTTTGGATCTACGCATAGTTTGTTTACCCAGTTTTTCCCAAAATGGAATATTGAAACCAGTTATTTTGATGCCAGCGATTTATCTCAAATCGAAGGGTTGATCAAACCAAATACAAAAATCCTATATGCGGAAACCCCGACCAATCCTGGGGTGGATGTTTTAGATCTGGCCGTTTTGGGACAGATTGCCAAAGCACGTGGACTTATATTTATTGTGGACAATTGCTTTGCGACCCCATATTTACAGCAACCTATAAAGTTCGGGGCCGACTTGGTCATCCACTCAGGGACCAAGTTAATGGACGGGCAAGGCAGGGTACTGGCCGGAATCACCGTAGGTAATGGTGACCTAATGGATAAAGTATATCGATTTTCAAGGATTACAGGGCCTGCATTGTCTCCCTTTAATGCTTGGGTATTGTCGCGAAGTTTGGAAACCTTGGCTGTTCGGGTTGATAGACATTGTGAGAATGCTCTGAAATTGGCTGTCTATCTCGAAGGTCATAAAAAGATTGAATGGGTCAAGTACCCCTTTTTAAAATCACACCCAAACCACGAGATTGCCAAAAAACAGATGAAAGCCGGCGGATGTGTTGTTGCTTTCGAGGTCAAGGGCGGTCTGGAAGCAGGCAGGGAATTCTTTAATGGAGTTCAATTGTTGTCCCTATCGGCCAACTTGGGCGATTCGCGAAGTATAGTAACCCACCCAGCTTCTACAACACACAGCAAGCTTACCACCGAAGAACGCAATGCCGTTGGTATATCGGATGGTATGGTGCGGGTATCCGTAGGCCTTGAGCATATTGATGATATTATTTCGGATATTGAACAGGCCTTGGGATAAGGTTTTTTTGATAGTATTCTTCTAGGGAACGGATTGTTTAATTTCGTTATATTCGTACGATGCTCTCCAAGAAGACAAAATACGGACTAAAGGCACTCACCTATCTTGCAAAGGTAGATGATAGACAGCCGGTACAGATTGCTGAAATTGCCAAGCATGAAAATATTTCCCAAAAATTTCTGGAAAGTATTTTGTTGACTCTTCGAAGGAACGGATTTTTAGGTTCCAAAAAAGGAAAGGGAGGGGGATACTACCTTATAAAAGAACCCAAGGATATTCCAATGACTACTGTAATGAGGGTGCTGGAAGGTCCTATAGCCATGGTTCCATGCGTTAGCCTCAATTTCTACGAAAAGTGTGACGACTGTCCTAATGAAGACGAATGTTCCGTACACAAGTTAATGCTTCAGGTAAGGGATAGTGCCTTAGACGTTTACCGAAACAACACCTTGGCAGATTTACTTTAAAATTCAAAAAATATTGTTGAATAAGTTCAATTCTGTTCAATTTTAGCATCACATCTTCGATAATCTACTAAAACTATAGGATAAAAATAAATTTAGTATAAATTTTGCGTTTCATTACGAAAAATAATTTTATTTTTGAAAACCCTATTAAATCGATAGGGTAAAAAATAATTAGCATGATTACTGATCAATTGATAGTTAAAAGCGGTAAGGAACAAAATACCTACTCAAAGGATATAACTTCAGAGAGTCCAAAAAGAAGTATTGCAAAATCCATTAGCTGGAGAGTTGTTGGAACTTTGGACACCATTATTATATCATGGCTGGTTACCGGTACCTTGAGTTTGGCCTTTTCAATTGGTTTGGTGGAGCTCGTTACCAAAATGATACTTTACTTTTTTCACGAAAGAATTTGGAACTCCATCAAATGGGGTAAATAAAAAAAAGTTATGGCATTGACCCAACAAGAAATCCAGAATTTAAATAAACAGTTTAAGGGTATTTCTCCAGAAGAAATCATTTCCTGGGCAATACACCATGGTAAAACACCTGTTGTTACTACGAACTTTAGGCCTTACGAAGTTGCCATCCTACATGCAATAACACAAGTAGATGGCACCACACCCGTTATATGGTGCGATACGGGCTACAACACCCCTCAAACCTATAAACATGCAGAAGAGTTAATTTCAAGATTGGAATTGAACATTAAGTTATATGTTCCAAAACAAACATCATCCCATCGAGATGCTGTAATGGGGATTCCACAAATAGACGATCCAAAGCATGCCATATTTACGGAGCAGGTAAAGTTGGAGCCGTTCAGAAGAGCTATGGAAGAACACAGACCCGATGTTTGGTTCACCAATCTTCGTAAAGGTCAAACTGCACATAGGGATTCTTTGGATGTGTTGAGTTTGAGCAAAGATGGAGTTTTAAAAGTGAGTCCTTTTTATCATTGGAGCGATACCCAGTTAGATGCTTATTTACAAGAACATGGACTGCCCAACGAGCATAAATATTTTGACCCGACAAAAGTATTGGAAAACCGAGAATGTGGTTTGCATACCTAAATAATATAAACTATTGCCTTACCTATGGTAGAAGGTAATTTGATAAAAACACATAGCCTTGAGCACACTAACAGAACTAATTAAAAAATCAGACACTTTGATAGGTGACGAAAGACCAAGCGCAAACGCCTTGGAGCATGAAGCAATATACATTATTAGGGAGGTAGCGGCACAGTTTGAAAAACCTGTACTACTATTCTCCGGAGGAAAAGACTCGATAACGTTGGTGCGTTTGGCACAAAAAGCGTTTTGGCCTGCCAAAATTCCCTTCCCATTAATGCATATAGATACAGGGCACAACTTTCCAGAAACCATTGAGTTCAGGGATAAGTTGGTAGAAGAACTTGGAGTGGAACTTATTGTGCGCAATGTCCAAGACTCCATAGACGAGGGTAAGGTTGTCGAAGAGACTGGGAAGTACGCCAGTAGGAATATGCTCCAGACCACAACTTTGTTGGATGCAATCGAGGAGTTTAAGTTCGATGCCTGTATTGGTGGAGCAAGAAGAGATGAAGAAAAGGCACGGGCCAAGGAGCGTATTTTTTCGGTTCGAGACGATTTTGGTCAGTGGGACGAAAAGAATCAACGTCCAGAACTGTTCGATATGCTGAACGGAGAAATCGAAATAGGTCAGAATGTACGGGTATTTCCAATAAGCAACTGGACAGAGTTGGATGTTTGGAGCTACATCCAAAAGGAGAACATTGAGATACCATCGATCTATTTTGCCCATAAGCGAAATATCTTCTTGCGCGATGGATTGATTTGGTCTGCAGAAGACGAAGTCGTTTTTCGTGCTGAAGACGAACAAGTGGAGGAGCGAATGGTCCGCTTTAGAACCGTTGGCGATATGAGCTGTACGGCCGCAGTGGAATCATATGCCGATACCATTGATAAGGTAGTAGCCGAAATCAGGGACTCCAGAATTTCTGAACGGGGCGCTCGGATTGATGACAAACGTTCCGAAGCAGCCATGGAAAAACGAAAACAACAAGGATACTTTTAAGAAGCAACAAATGGAAGTTTTAAAATTAGCAACAGCAGGTAGTGTGGACGATGGTAAAAGTACCTTGATCGGAAGATTGTTGTACGACACAAAATCTATGACCGACGATAAATTAGAGGCCATAGAACGTACCAGCAAACAAAAAGGATACGATTATCTCGATTTTTCATTGGCAACTGATGGATTGGTAGCCGAGAGGGAGCAGGGAATCACTATCGATGTGGCCCATATTTACTTTTCAACACCATCCAAGAGTTACATTATTGCCGATACACCTGGACATGTCGAATACACACGTAACATGGTTACAGGAGCATCGACATCCCAAGCATCCATTATTTTAATAGATGCACGTAAAGGGGTGATCGAGCAAACACATCGCCACTTTTTTATCAATAACCTATTAAGGATAAAAGACGTAATCGTGGCCATAAACAAAATGGACCTGGTAGATTTCTCAGAGGAGACGTACAACAAAATCAAAGCTGACTTTGAGGAGTTGATGAAAAAACGGGAATATCAAGACCAGACCATCACCTTTATCCCAGTCAGCGCATTAAAAGGGGATAATGTGGTAAATCGTTCAGAACATATGTCTTGGTACAAAGGCCAAACTCTGTTGGAACACTTGGAAGAACTGGACCAAAAAGATATTTATAATACCGGTACACCTCGTTTCCCTGTACAGTATGTAATCCGTCCAAAAACCGACGATTTCCACGATTTTCGTGGATTTTCTGGGAAAGTGTATGGTGGAGAGCTCAGTGTTGGGGACGAAGTAATAGTGTTGCCATCCATGACTCGTTCTACGATAAAGGATATTTATTTTTATGATAAAAAGTACCAAACTGCGCCACGACGCTCTTCAGTAACCATTACCTTGGAAGATGAGGTAAATGTTAGTAGGGGCGATATGTTGGTCAAGGTGGGTGACTTGCCTACCGTGGACAAGCAATTAACGGCAACCATATCGTGGATGGATGGTGCCAGTTTTATACCCGGAGGAAAATATGTGCTACAACATGGGGTAAATAAAGTGCTGGCCAAAGTGGATGCCATAGAGCATAAAATCAATCCGGACTATTCAGGGATAGAGGAAAATGTTTCTGCTTTGCAAATGAACGACATTGCCAAAGTACGTTTCAGGCTCAACAAACCCATTTTTTATGATAAGTTCAAAAATCACCGCACAAATGGCTCATTTATTTTAATCGACAGCCGAACAAATAATACAGCAGGTGTAGGATTTATTGAATAGTATCTTCTTGCCAAAGTAAAGAAGAAGTATAGTTTTTTGATTTAAATCTATAAAAAAGATAGGATAAATAGGAAATGCAAAGCTTTAGGACAGAAATAGAAAACCCGATAGTGGAAAAGGACATCATTGATTTGGAGAAAAAAATCAACCAGTTCAATGGAGGCAATATTGACGAGGAAAAATTCCGAAGCCTTCGGTTGGCTCGAGGTATTTATGGTCAACGCCAGCCTGGGGTACAAATGATCCGGATTAAGTTGCCTTACGGAAAGGTGACCTCAAATCAGTTGTTGCGGATTGCAGATGTTTCCGATGAGTACTCTAGAGGGCGATTGCATATCACTACTCGTCAAGATATCCAGATTCATTATGTGGACTTGGAACGCACCCCTGAGCTTTGGGCGCAACTGGAGAAAGATGAAGTAACCATTCGAGAGGCCTGTGGAAATACCGTTCGTAACGTAACCGCTAGTGAAACTGCAGGTATAGATGTGGACGAACCATTCGATGTTTCCCCGTATGCCCATGCCGTATTCGAGTATTTCTTAAGAAATCCGATCGGGCAGGAAATGGGAAGAAAATTCAAAGTTTCTTTCTCAGCCAGTGATGCAGATACACGACTGTCCTATATGCACGATCTTGGTTTTATCGCCAAAGAAAAAGATGGTGAAAGAGGATTTAAAGTAATGTTGGCAGGCGGATTAGGTTCGCAACCACGACATGCCGATGAACTCTACAGCTTCTTGCCTACAGATAAAATTATTCCGTTGATGGAAGGTGTAATCCGTGTGTTCGATAGATACGGAGAGCGAAAAAGTAGAGCAAAAGCTCGTATGAAATTTTTGTTGAAAGACATTGGTCTGGACGGTTTTAAACAATTGTTGGAAGAAGAACAAACCGCGGTTCCACGCCAAACCTATCCCATCAATTTTGAAGATTATCCAAAGGTGAATATCGCTGAGGTTGAAACTCCAGAAGTTGAAATCGAAGACCAAACAGCTTTTAAAGATTGGAAATCCACCAATTTGGTGCCTCAAAAACAAGAAGGCTATGTGGCCATTGGGATCAAAGTGCTTTTAGGTGATTTTTATACTGACAAAGCACGAGAATTGGCCAAGTTGGTACAAGACTATGCTGCAGGGGAGATTCGTTTGTCCCTAAGACAAAATATATTGATTCCATACGTGAAAGAGGAATTGGTGCCATTCTTTTATAAGGAATTGAAAAAACTCGGTTTTGCCGAAGCAGGATATAACAAAGCCTTGGACATCACGGCTTGTCCTGGAACCGATACTTGTAATTTAGGTATTGCCAGTAGTACCGGAATCGCCGATGAGTTGGAAAGAGTGATCAAAGCTGAATACCCACAATACATCAAAAATCCAGATGTGGTCATCAAGATCAGTGGTTGTATGAACGCTTGTGGTCAGCATAACATGGCACATATTGGATTCCAAGGGATGTCCGTTAGAACCAAAGATAAATTGGTGGCACCTGCACTTCAAGTTTTATTGGGCGGAGGAAATTATGGTGATGGAAAAGCAAGGTTTGCCGACAAAGTCGCTAAGATTCCAAGTAAAAGAGGGCCGCAAGCCTTGCGTCTTATTTTGGATGATTTTGAGGCCAACGGAAACGGAGCATCATTCACTGATTATTACGAGGAAAAAGGACAGTTGTATTTCTACGATTTTCTAAAGCCTTTGACTGATGTCGATAATTTGACCCAAGAAGATTTTATCGACTGGGGCAACGAGGAAAGATATAAAAAAGAGATAGGAATCGGGGAATGTGCGGGAGTCATTGTTGACCTTGTAGCAACCTTGTTCTTAGAAAGTCAAGAGAAAATTGAAAATGCCGAAGAAGCCATCAAAGAAGGAAAATGGGCGGCAAGTATTTATTATTCCTACCAATCCATTGTGAATTCTGCCAAGGCACTGTTGACTGCGGAAAAAGTAAAAGTGAATACCCATGCAAGCATTATCAAGGATTTTGATAGACTGTATGTGGAAACAGAAAAAGTAGCCTTTGAGGGCGGGTTTGAACAAGTAGCCCTTCAATTGAACAAAAACGAGCCATCCGAAGCCTTTGCCAAAAGCTATTTAGGAGATGCCAAAACGGTGTTGGAAAAATTGGAAGCGTTCAGAAAACTGGAGTTGCAACATGCGTAAAGGAAAGTTGACAGTAGTTGGCGCAGGCCCTGGCGATGTGGATTTGATTACCCTTAAAGGAATCAAAGTTTTGCAAAGTGCTGATGTTGTATTGTTTGATGCATTGGTGTCCACAGAGCTATTGGAATATGCGGCACAAGCCGAGCAAATATTTGTGGGAAAGCGCAAAGGATGTTATGCTTATCAACAAGAGCAAATAAATGATTTGATCGTGCAACGAGCAAACCTAGGGCTGCATGTAGTGCGGTTAAAAGGAGGTGACCCGTTTGTGTTTGGTCGTGGGGCAGAAGAAATGGAACATGCTGCTCAATTTGGAATTGAAGTAGCCGTTGTGCCAGGAATTTCATCTTCGGTATCCGTGCCAGCATCGCAAAACATTCCAGCGACCAAAAGAGGAGCGGCAGAAAGCTTTTGGGTGATCACGGGAACCACTAAAGAACACAAATTATCCAACGATGTGGCTTTGGCCGCAAAGTCCATTGCAACCGTCATTATCCTAATGGGCATGTCCAAATTAGAAGAGATAATGAAGCTATATAAAAAAGAAGGAAAAGAAAATACACCAGTGGCCATTATTCAAAATGGTACCACGGATCACGAGAAGGTTGGAATCGGTACTGTTACTTCCATTGAGAACAAGGCAAGGGAGCAGCAGTTGTCCAATCCAGCGATCATTGTGATCGGAGAGGTGGTAAACCACCGTCAAAAAATATTGGATATTCAAGAAGAATATCAACTTAAGGGAGAAAAATTGCAAGAAAAAGTGTAGTAATGTCAGCTCGTTAGGTCCCTGAGCGAAGTCGAAGGGTCCTTTCAAGACGAATTAAAAGTAAAACTATGATCAAAACAGATATCATTATAATCGGAGCAGGACCAACAGGTTTGTTCACCGTTTTTGAAGCAGGATTGTTAAAGCTAAAATGTCATCTAATAGATGCATTGGCACAGCCAGGTGGCCAATGTTCCGAGATCTATCCTAAAAAACCGATCTATGATATTCCGGCCTATCCAGAAATTTTGGCGGGCACCTTGGTAGATAACCTCATGGAGCAAATAAAGCCGTTCGAGCCTGGTTTTACGTTGGGTGAGCGAGCTGAAACTTTGGAGAAACAAGATGATGGTTCTTTTATCGTAACTACGAGTAAAGGAACGCAGCATCATGCACCAGTAGTAGTAATTGCAGGTGGATTGGGTTCTTTCGAGCCAAGAAAACCATTAATTCCAAATATTGGTCTTTTCGAAAGCAAGGGGATTGAATATATGATCAAAGATCCCGAACAATTCCGTGATAAGAAAGTGGTTATTTCTGGTGGTGGTGATTCCGCTTTGGACTGGGCTATTTTCTTGGCCAACGTAGCGTCCGAAGTGGCGCTTGTACATCGAAGAAACGAATTCCGTGGTGCATTGGATTCCGTGGAAAAAGCAAGGGAATTGGCCAAATTGGGCAAGATTCAACTATATACCGAAGCTGAGGTAAAGGAAATTCACGGGAAAGACGAATTACAGGCCGTTGTTATAAAATATAACGACGAGGCGAGGGAAGATGCCTATGTGGAAACCGATTATTTTATTCCGTTGTTCGGATTGTCGCCAAAATTGGGGCCTATCGGAGATTGGGGCTTGGAAATCGAGAAAAATGCCATCAAAGTGAACAATGCGAAGGATTACCAGACCAATATCCCTGGAGTTTTTGCCATTGGTGATGTGAATACGTACCCAGGGAAACTCAAATTGATTCTTTCTGGGTTCCATGAGGCGGCTGTAATGTGCCAGTTTGCTTATCAAATTATAAATCCGGATAAACGATTTGTAATGAAATATACCACTGTTGGTGGGGTGCAAGGATTTGATGGTTCCAAAAAAGAAGCCAAAAAAGAAGTGGTGCAAAGCATCAATTAAAATCAATATGCATAATAGAGAACCTTCCAAGAGTAATTTTGGAAGGTTTTTTTGTTTTTCACTAGGGAGTGCCGTTTCTTTGCAGTTCAGTTCATTTATAAATTGAAAGTGTTATCAAGAAAGGTGGAGGGATTAGACCCAGTGAAGCCTTAGCAACCCTCGACCTTCGAGAAGGTGCTACATTCTACCCCTGTCTTGAATTCATTTCAAGACCTTTTGGAAGATCAACCTGAAGGGGGAAGGATAACGAAAGAAATACAACACCGTATTTTTCCGCACTTTTCTTGATTTCACTACATCCTTTTTTGAAGGTAATTATACTATGGAAAAAATTAAAGAGATACTGAAGAAGCGGATTTTAGTGTTGGATGGAGCCATGGGCACCATGCTGCAGCGCTATAGATTCAAGGAAGAGGATTTTAGGGGCGAACGTTTCAAAGATTGGCCAAGTGATCTGCAGGGTAACAACGATCTACTTTCGTTGACTCAGCCAGAGGCGGTCAAAAACATACATCGAATGTTTTTGGAAGCAGGTGCAGATATTTTGGAGACCAATACATTTTCGGGTACAACCATAGCCATGGCCGATTATGGCATGGAGGAATTGGTGTATGAACTTAATTATGAATCCGCCAAGCTTGCAAGAGAAGTAGCGGACGAGTTCACTAAAAAAGACCCAAACAAACCAAGGTTTGTGGCAGGGAGTATTGGTCCGACCAATAAAACGGCAAGTATGTCGCCAGATGTGAACGATCCTGGTTTTAGAGCCATTTCTTTTGATGAACTCCGAATTGCCTACAAACAGCAAGTGGAGGCCCTTTTGGATGGTGGAGCGGACATATTATTGGTAGAGACCATTTTTGACACTTTGAACGCCAAAGCAGCGCTTTTTGCCATTGAAGAGGTTAAGGAAGAAAGAAATATAGAAGTGCCCATTATGGTAAGTGGTACCATTACCGATGCTTCAGGAAGAACCCTATCGGGTCAGACTGCGGAAGCATTTTTGATTTCCATTTCGCATATCCCGATTTTATCGGTTGGATTCAATTGTGCGTTGGGAGCCAAACAATTGGTGCCGCACTTGGAGATAATTTCGGCAAAATCAAAATTTGCCACCTCGGCACATCCCAATGCAGGATTGCCCAATGCCTTTGGCGAATATGATGAAACGCCCGAACAAATGGCCGATCAGATCAAGGAATATGTAGAAAAAGGATTGGTGAATATTGTAGGAGGGTGTTGCGGTACAACTCCAGAACACATAAAGACCATTGCCGATCTTGTTGAAAAATATACACCCAGAAAATTGGAAACCACCCATGAAAAAACCATTTAGTATATCCGTATTTATTATTGCCATGGTTACTATTATTTCCTGTGGAGAGAAAGAAAGTACCAAAGAAAATAAAGTAGCAATTGCAGAGGACGAAAACAAAATAATGGGCAGCTGGCTTTTAGTCTATGGCGAAACAAGAACATCGGATACCGTAGAAGTGAAAGAATTGTCCAATACCGAGTTCATAAAAATATTGAACAAGGATCATTTTGCCTTTTTCAACCAAAATAAGAATGCGGACGAAGGATTCTATGGAGGTGGAGGAACATATACCCTGAAAGGAAATGTGTACACGGAACGGTTGGACTACATAGGTGTAAAGGAACTAAGAGGGCATGAGTTTACCTTTGATATAGAGATCAAGGGTGATACACTTATCCAATCCGGAATAGAGGATGTGCCAGAAGCAGGCATTAAACGGCATATTGTAGAGAAGTATATACGAATCAACGAATAACCAAATAGTAGTGGAAACAAGAGCGCTAAAACTTTCAGGCCTAGAGCCACTAATAGTAACCCCGGAAAGCAATTTTATCAATGTTGGGGAGCGTACCAATGTGGCTGGTTCCAAACGGTTTTTAAGACTTATTAAGGAAGAAAAGTTTGATGAGGCTTTGGATGTTGCCAGAGATCAAGTGGAAGGCGGTGCCCAGATTATAGACATCAACATGGACGATGGCCTGATCGATGGCAAGGAAGCCATGGTAAGATTTCTGAACTTGATTGTTTCCGAGCCAGATATTGCCCGAGTTCCCATCATGATCGATAGTTCCAAATGGGAGATTATCGAAGCAGGTTTACAGGTAGTACAAGGTAAATGTGTGGTAAATTCCATCAGCCTAAAGGAAGGAGAAGAAGAATTTATCCATCATGCAAAATTGATCAAGCGATATGGAGCTGCCGTAATTGTAATGGCATTTGATGAAGTTGGTCAAGCAGATAATCTGGAACGCAGAAAAGAAATTGCCAAGCGTTCATATGATGTGCTGGTAAACAAAGTAAACTTTTCTCCAGAGGATATCATTTTCGACCTAAACATTTTTCCAGTGGCCACAGGGATGGAAGAGCATAGGTTGAATGCTGTCGATTTTATAGAAGCAACCCGATGGGTCAAGGAAAATCTACCCTATTGCAGTGTTAGTGGAGGGGTGAGCAATGTTTCATTTTCATTTAGGGGAAATAACCCTGTTCGAGAAGCTATTAATTCGGCCTTTTTGTTCCATGCCATAAAAGCAGGGATGAACATGGGGATTGTAAACCCAACTATGTTGGAGGTGTACGATGATATTCCAAAGGATCTATTGGAGTATGTTGAAGATGTGCTTTTGGATAGGCGCGACGATGCTACGGAAAGACTCTTGGAATTTGCAGAAACCGTAGTCGGCAGTAAAAAAGAGTCCAAAGTGGATTTATCGTGGCGGGAAGAACCACTTCAGGACCGTATTACCAGAGCATTGGTAAAAGGGATAGACCAGTATATTGTTGAAGATGTTGAAGAGGCCCGTCAACAGGCAGCCAGACCTTTGGAAGTGATCGAAGGTAATTTAATGACCGGGATGAATGTTGTTGGAGATTTATTCGGAAGTGGAAAAATGTTCTTGCCCCAAGTGGTAAAATCTGCCCGGGTAATGAAAAAAGCAGTAGCCTATCTGACCCCTTATATTGAAGCTTCAAAAGATAAAGATGCAAAGGCGGCAGGTAAAATTTTGATGGCAACCGTAAAAGGCGATGTGCACGATATTGGAAAGAACATTGTTAGTGTAGTGCTGGCCTGCAATAATTACGAGATCGTGGATATGGGGGTGATGGTACCACCGGAAAAAATCATCAATAAGGCCAAAGAGGAGCATGTGGACATTATTGGTTTGAGTGGGCTGATTACTCCATCTTTGGACGAAATGGTGTTCTTGGCCAAGGAAATGGAACGCCAAAATTTTGAAGTGCCCCTTTTAATCGGTGGAGCCACCACAAGCAAAGCCCATACCGCTGTTAAAATTGACCCGCAATACAGTCACTCCGTAGTGCATGTGAACGATGCTTCCAGAGCGGTAACCGTTGTTGGTGATTTACTTCAGGAAGAGACCTCCTTGAAGTATAAAAAATCTATCAAGTTGGATTATGAGAGTTTTCGGGACAAGTTTTTGAATCGTTCCAAACACAAAGAATATTTGATGTTGGAAGATGCTCGAAAAAATAAATTGCAAATCGAATGGAATCCATCGGACATAAAAAAACCGAACCAATTGGGGATTCAGATTTTGGAAGATTTTGATTTGACCCAATTGGAAGAATTTATTGATTGGTCTCCATTCTTCCGAAGCTGGGATCTGCATGGAAAATATCCTGATATTTTGAATGATGAGGTAGTAGGGGAACAAGCCAGAGAACTTTTCAAAGATGCCAAAACACTTTTGCAGCAAGTTTTAGATGAAAAGCTGTTGAAAGGCAAGGCTATTTTCGGATTATTCCCAGCCAATCAAATTGATGAAGATGATATAGAAGTGTATGTGTCGTCTCGAGCACAGTCGAGAGGTGATGAGAACAAAGAGTCTTCATCAGATTTCTCGATTGCGCTCGATATGACAGAAGAACCAAAAAGTTTTATCTTCAGAACCCTTCGTCAACAACTAAAAAAGCGAAAAGGGGTTCCGAACATTGCATTGGCGGATTTTATAGCCCCAAAGGATTCTGGAATTCAGGATTACATGGGTCTCTTTTGTGTGAGTAC
>JAAEZN010000015.1 GCA_018222835.1 Algicola sp.
TTTGGCCGGGGTTTTAGATGTGAGCAGTTCTACCAAAGCAGCCCGATTTACCCGTTTTTGTGATTTATTCAATATTCCATCATTGGTATTGGTAGATGTGCCCGGATTCTTGCCGGGAACGGATCAGGAGTGGAGTGGAATAATAATGCACGGTGCCAAATTGCTCTACGCCCTGAGCGAAGCTACTGTGCCAAGGGTTACTGTAATTACCCGTAAAGCTTATGGCGGCGCTTATGATGTAATGAACTCTAAACACATTGGGGCAGATTTTAACTTTGCATGGCCAAGTGCCGAAATTGCGGTAATGGGGGCAAAAGGCGCCAGTGAAATCATTTTTAGACGTGAAATTGCTGCAGCCGAGGATCCAGAGGCTAAATTAAAGGAGAAGGAAGCTGAGTATGCCGATAAGTTTGCCAACCCATACAGGGCCGCCAAACGTGGTTTTATAGATGAGGTGATTCTGCCAAAAGACACCAGGAGCAAGCTGTTAAAGACATTTGCCATGCTTGAGAAAAAAGAAGTACAGACTCCTTGGAAAAAGCATGGGAATATTCCGTTGTAGTTTTTGGCAGTGGTTTGACATGAATTTCTACTGATAGATGGTGTGATTTTGAAATGAGAGACGTAGTGATAATTGGAAAATCTTAGTCGGTTATAGAGATTTCCCACTTCAATTTCGACTCCGCTCAATTTACTGGTTAGAAATGACCTGAATGCTCTAAATATCATTTTGAGCGAAGCGATGAATCTTCAAAAGAGATTGTTTAACACTTTGCTCATATGTTTTACCTGGCTTTGAATGTCATGTCGAGCGCAGTCGAGACATGCTTTTAGCGAGACCTCAATCTTGATTTGGATTAAACTTGTAGTGAGAAGCATTTCTGCACTCTGATAACATTTGCAACAGGTCCATGTTGCCCAAAGCGAGGGCAAACTTCTTATTGGCGCTCCATCTCTTTATTCTCTTTTCAAAATAGGTATTGTCCCTAGAGCTTGCTACAAGATCACTGTCTTGCCGGTTTTTACAGATTTATCGGCAGCTAGCACGATTTTTAAGCTGTTGACGGCATCATTTAAGTGATGAGTTAGGTCAATGTCGTTTACAATGGCATCAAGCAGATATTCTTGCTCCAATAAACAAAGCTCATCATGATCAGGTTCGTTTACTGTACTGATATGCTCATCTTTTCTGTTAAAGGAACCATCGGTATTGAGTGCACTGTGGTGTACTTGTAAACTTCCGGTCTTGGTATGGGCCTCAACATCTTCCGAGGAGCCTTTATCCATATCACTAATGGAAACACAGCCTTTTGGTCCGATTACATCTTTAATAAAAAATGCAGTTTCACTTATCATAGGTCCCCACCCAGCTTCATACCAACCTACGGAACCATCTTTAAATCGTACCTGAAGTTGTCCATAATTGTACATGTTCGGAGCTATTTCGTCCGATAAGTTGGCGCCGATAGCGGATACGCTGATTGGCTCGGATTGGGTCATGGAGCACATCACATCCACATAATGCACGCCACAATCCACAATGGGAGACATGGATTGCATCAATTGTT
The DNA here is from genome assembly GCA_018222835.1 of Algicola sp. Lineage (GTDB taxonomy): Bacteria > Bacteroidota > Bacteroidia > Flavobacteriales > Flavobacteriaceae > Flagellimonas. The sequence continues at coordinate 1,569 of JAAEZN010000015.1, forward strand.
TATGGGTATGCCACTGCTTACCCGAACTTTGTTGGTTCAGATTCATTCGCATAACCAAAGGCTTGCCCAATGTTTTTGCCAGTTCGGTAAATTTTGTCCAAGTAGGGTGTACTCTCAAAATGTATCCCACGACCATTTTTCGTTTCTTTTTTTGGGAAAGCTCAACCAATTTCTTAGCATCCTCGACAGTTACTGCCAAGGGCTTTTCTACAAAAACATGTGCGTGGGCTCTCAAAGCCATACTTACATAGGTAAAATGGGTATCTGGATAAGTATTGATGGAGACCACATCAGGGCATGTTGCTTCAAGAGCTTGTCCGTAATCCGAAAATGTGGGTGCTCCATCCAGTTCTTTGGATAATCGTTCACGACTATCTGCTCCTCTGCTCACCAATCCCACTATCTCAAACCCATCCAATTTATGGTATGCTCTTGCATGGGATGTTCCCATGTTGCCACATCCGACTACCAATACCTTTAAACGATTCATTTCTTATTAAATTAAATCTTAAAGATAGGATAATCCTGATCTTAAACAGAGTCCCATGCAAATTGATGATGAGGTCCTAGTGGTTGATTTTATTTATTTTTCAACTACAACGTTATAAGTGTTTCCATAACATTAAACCTTTCTTAAAAGCTTTAGTGATCCATTGGGTATGACTAATTTTGTCGGATGCAAAGGCAAAATCAAAAACCCAATTTTGAGTTTGTGGCCATGATGGCTGCATTAATGTCGATAGTGGCATTGGCCATAGACGCTATCTTACCTGCCATTTCTAACATTGGAGAGGCTATAAATAGTACCGACCCAACAGATAATCAGTTATTGGTTACTATGATTTTCTTGGGACTCGGGCTTGGACAATTGTTTTTTGGACCCATATCCGACAGTTTTGGAAGAAAACCGGTGGTCTATATGGGGTTCATCATATTTTTGGTGGCCAGTTTTATCTGTTTATACGCTCCTTCGTTGGAAATAATGGTTATTGGTAGGATTTTGCAAGGAATAGGACTTTCTGCACCACGGACCATTTCCATTTCCATTATTCGTGATACTTACGAAGGAGACTATATGGCCAAAATTATGTCGTTTGTAGTGGCATTCTTTATTCTGGTACCGGTCGTGGCGCCTGCCATTGGAAAGCTCATATTTGATGCCGCAGGCTGGAAGGCCATCTTCTATGTTCAATTGGTGTTTGTACTTATTGTGGCCATTTGGTTTTGGAAGCGCCAAAAGGAAACTTTGCATCCAGAATATAAAATACCTTTTACAAAGCACGTGTTTATCGATGGTATCAAAGAATTCATAAAGTATAAAGAAACAGTTGCTTTTACTTTAACCTCGGGACTTGTTACTGGGGCGTTTTTGGTGTATTTGAGCTCTGCCCAGCATATTTTTGAGGATCAATATGCCTTAAAGGAGATGTTTCCATACATTTTTGCGGGACTGGCCATTTCCATAGGTCTTTCCACTTTTTTAAACGGTACCTTGGTTATGCGATTTGGAATGCGTAAGCTATCTCTTATGGCTACCATTGCTTTTTGTATAATAGCCATTGTTTATTCCATCTTGTTCCTAAATTCTCCTAACCCCAGTATTTATGTTTTAGTAGGTTTTTTATCCATTCAGTTCTTTTGTTTAGGATTTATGTGGGGAAATTTCCGATCCATTGCCATGGAACCTATCGGCCACATTGCTGGTATTGGTGCGGCCATTAACGGATTTGTATCTACTTTACTTTCCATACCGATAGCTACTTTTATCGGTGAATTTGTAAAGGATACAGTTTGGCCTTTATTTGCCGGATTGGCCATTTGCGGACTTTGTGCACTGACCATTTTTCTTTGGGTGAAGAAACCTAAAAGAAAAAGAGTGGCGACCACTTAATTAATTGGTTACGGGAAGGAATACTTCACCACTGCAGGAGTCTGCCGTGGCACCGGTAACAGATTTCAATACGTTTGTTTTTCCTTCTGATCGCAGAACACCCATCAAGGCAAAAACCAAAGCTTCTTTGTAGGCGATCAATGTTTTGTTTGGTACAACGACTTGGATTTCGCTGCCCAACTTTTCCTGAAGCGTTTCAATGAAAAAAGAGTTAAGCGCGCCCCCGCCCGTAGCCAGTAATTTGATATCTGTTTTGCTACTGTTTTTGTGCTGATGCACTGCATTTGCGATTTGTTCGCAATTATGGTGGATAAAGGTGTGCAATAGGTCTTTGTTGGAAGTTCCCGAGTTTTCGATTAAAGGGAGAATCTTCTCGGAAAACCATTCAAAACCTGTGGATTTAGGGTTGGGGAGTCGGTAATACTCCAAGGAGTTCAATTTTTGGAGCAAGGTCTGGTCCAGTTTTCCTGAGCGTGCCAATTTTCCATCTTCATCATAGGCCTTGCCCATTTTATGGGTAACATAGTTTAGTGGCATATTGGCCAGACCAATATCATAAGCTATGCGTTCCCCGTTCTTGTCAAAAGAAATATTGCTGATGCCTCCCAAATTCAGACAAAAATCATATTCATGGAACAAAAGTTTGTCGCCAATTGGTACCAACGGCGCGCCTTGTCCTTTTAAGGACACATCTTTAGTTCTAAAATCACAGACTACTTTTTTCCCGGAAGTATTGGCCAAGAGTTGACCATCTCCCAATTGAAAGGTGATCCCTTCATCTGGTCGGTGGTGGGAGGTATGCCCATGGCTGGCAATAAAATCTACCCCTCCGTTAAGGTTTTGCATAAAAGCCTTGGTCTGTTGACCTAGGAAAACACCATACTCTTTGTGCAATTGTTCGTGGTCTTCTTCGGAAAGATGGATTGCATTTTTGAGATATTCCCGCATTTCGTCGGAATAATCGATCTCTGCGGTCTCTTTAATGGAAAAGTTCCATTTTCCTTCTTCCTCCCAAATATGGCAATAGGCAATGTCCAGACCATCTAGTGAAGTTCCGGACATTAATCCCAAGACTTTATATATGCTCATACCTTATTTATTTTAATGATCAAAGAAATCGGTTTCTGGTCATTGTTCAGGACTTCCTTAATACTGAATTTACTATTTTCAACTTGATTCAATATGTTAACCCAATCTTCCATGGTCCGTGCATACCAAGAATGCCCGTCCGTAAAGTTGCCCGGCAGACCTTTCCAGGAATCGGAAAGCCATTGACATGTATAGGGTAGGTTGTTTTCTATCAAAAAATAGGGATGTAGGGTTTGAATCACAATCGAACCGCCTGTTTTTAACTGTTTTAAAGTGTTTGTCAATAACTCTTGGAGCCCTTCCTTCAGGTAAAGACAAAAGTTGAAGACTGCAACATCGAAAGGGGCATTTGGAATTGTTTTTCCATCAATAATATCCTCAAAAGTGAACACTTCAAAAGATTGTTTGCCTTGTTTTTTTGCCTCTTCTATCAAACCTTCTGTGGCATCCACACCAGTAGTTTTCCATCCCAGACCATGTATTTCACGGGCCAACCAACCCTCTCCACAGCCTATATCCACTAAGGAGTTACCGTCTAAAACCTTTAATGTGTCCAAGATGGCCGCATTCGTATATTTTCTGGAGGGAATGGCATTATTTTGAATAACCTTCACCCATTCTTTCGCATTTTTGTTCCAAGATGCCTTGATTTTATCACTCATACCCGAAAAGTTTTTAATTGAATGGGAAGCTTGCCCTTGGCTTTGGTTTTGCCAAGAAAATGTTCAAAGGCAGCTTCTTGGAATTCAGGAAAATCCTGATAGATCAATGTTACATTGGAATTTGGTGCCAACTTTAAAATATCGAGAACATAGGGGTTGCCAAAAAGATAGATCAAAGTGTTCTTTTCTTTGATTAATTTTTGAATGGCCGATAGTGTTTTTTCATCAAACCCAAAATGGTCTTTAGGTTTTACTGCGGGTGGAAAAATGCTTAGTAGTATATTTTTGTGACCGGACTGTAATGCGGTATCCAAATCCATGGCTTGTATTCCCGAATGAGTCGCTACTTGTTCCGCGAATTGATTCTTTTTTCCAGAATTTACAGAAACATTCAAGAAGTTAGAAGACCTGATTTCTTCTGCCGAGAGCGGATTACCGTAAAGCTCCGTAATGGTATTTTGGGCAATTTCTTTGTTCAGCTTAGCATTGTTACTGTTCGACACCTTGGTAGAAGCATTTGGGGCGAAAACTTTTTGTTTTAGTGCCCAAACTCTTTCAAAGCTTTGTTGTATCTGTTTTTCGGAAGCGTCGTTTATGATTTTTGCAATGCCTTCCGCTACATTTTCGGTAAAGCAGAGTACATCCATGCCCGCTGAGAATGCGGCCGCTTCCAACGCCCCTTTTTCAGCGAACTTTTTGGATACTGCATGCATGTTCAGTGCATCGGAAATTACAACACCATTAAAGCCCAACTCTTTTCGGAGCAACTCGGAAATTATTTTTGATGATGTGGTCGAGGGATGGTCGGCATCTATCTGCGGCAAGAGCAAATGCCCGACCATAACAGAGTCAACACCTTTCTCGATCAGTTTTTTAAAGGGATATAATTCGCTTTCCAAGAGTTCTTCCAAAGATTTATCGATAATGGGCAATCCCAAATGGGAGTCGGTAGCCGTATCGCCATGCCCTGGAAAATGTTTAATGGAGTTAAGGGTTCCACTCTTGGCCATTCCTTTTAGGAATGCTTCTGCCTTGGAGAGTACACTGTTCCTATCATCCCCAAAAGACCGATATCCAATAACTGGATTTTCTGGATTGTTATTGATATCGACCACTGGGGCCAAGTTCCATTGTACACCTGCTTGTTTACAATCATTGCCAATGGCTTCGCCCACTTTGTAAACTAGTTCGTTATTGTTATTTAGGGCACCTAATGTAATAGCATACGGAAATTGAGGCGTGTTCTCGATGCGCATGGCAAGTCCCCATTCAGCGTCAATAGCTATGATCAAAGGAATTTGAGCAGCTTTTTGATATCGGTCTATAAGTTCCAATAACCGATGATAACTTTTTTCGTTGTGCACCACTTTCTTCTTGCCTTCGAAGTTGGTTGCGGCACTGGCCCTACTGTGAAAAAAACAAATGGACCCTATATGGTGATCCTTGATCATTTTTTCCATTTTTAGAACCTCTTCTTCGGTATCGTTGATAAATACGGCGGGCATAAATAATTGTCCTACCTTCTGTTGTAAAGAAAGTGGTTCAGAGGTAAGTGTGTATGTTCGATGGGTATCAATCATTTGAATCGGTTGTTTTTTTGCCGTAATCGGCAGGGTATTTTAAATAACGAAGCACAATAAATGCTGGCAAGGCGGCAATTACCACCCATATAAAGAAGCCATCATAACCCAACCATTCTTGTATGTAGCCGCTTAGCATACCTGGCAACATCATTCCGAGAGCCATAAAACCAGTTGCGATGGCATAATGAGATGTTTTTGAAGCTCCTTCGGCTATATAGATCAAGTACATCATAAAAGCGGCAAAGCCGAAGCCATAGCCAAATTGTTCTATGACCACGGTACCTACTACGGCATAAATGCTTGTGGTTTGTGTTACTGCCAACAATGCATACAGTGCGTTGGGCAGGTTTAATGCAAGCAACATGGGAAGCATCCACTTTTTTAGGCCGTCCCGAGATATTAAAATACCGCCCAAGATGCCACCAAGTGATAACATAATTACACCAACAGTACCATAAATGGTACCAACGGCTTCGGTAGAGTAGGCCAATCCACCTACTTCCAATCCGTCCAGCAAAAAGGGCGATGCCATTTTAACCAATTGGGATTCTCCCAAGCGATAGGTTAGGATAAACAGCAATGCAACGCCGATTTGGTGCTTTCTGAAAAAGGTGGCGAATACTTCAAAAAATCCAACAGGCTTTTCTTTGGACTTTGAGGCGGGCTCCTCGAATTTGGGTGTTGTAAAAAAATTGGAAATGGTCAATGCGATCATTAAAACTGCGGCACAGATCATAGTTATTGACCATGCTTTGGTATTGTCACCATATTGGTTCTCCAAAAAACCAGCAAAAATCACCAAAAGCCCCTGCCCGGTAACCATTGCCAATCGGTAAAAGGTGCTGCGAAGGCCTATAAAAAAAGACTGTTTTTTCTGGGTGAGGCCAATCATATAATACCCATCGGAGGCAATATCGTTGGTGGCCGATGCGAAAGCTGCCATCCAAAAGAACGCTAAGGTGATTATAAAAAATGAGTTCGAAGGTAGAAAAAGACCTATGCCCAAAAAGGCTAGGGAAATAATCAACTGCATGGCCAAGAACCACTTTCGCTTGGTGCCGTTAATGTCCACCAAGGGGCTCCATAATGGTTTAATTACCCATGGTAGATATAACCAGCTGGTATATAGGCCGATTTCCGCATTTCCAATGCCCAATCGTTTGTACATAATTACCGAAACTGTTACCACTAGAATGTATGGAATTCCCTGAGTGAAATATAAAAAGGGAATCCACAACCAAGCGTTTTTATCTTTTGGAGCTACATTCATTTGGGTTGTTTTAATAGGTTTTGATAAATACTTTTTTCGGACTTTTCTATGATTTTGGCACCTACGGTCTGTTCATAATAACTAGCAGGGCCAACCCCTCCAATAATGGCATAGGTGTATCCTATTTCTTTGAGAGCCAACAAGGCCTTGATCAATAAAATTTTACCAATGCCTTTGCCTCTTTCAGTTTCAAGAACCCCGGTCGGACCAAAAAAATTCTTAGCAGTGCTTTCAAAGCAGGAAAAACCTAAAATATCCTGTCCACGTTGCGCAATAAAACAGTTTACGGGCAGGGAAGTGAAGGCGGCTTCTGTTTCGTCCGCCCAATTTTTGCTGAAATGCTTCTTCGTCCAATCCACGACAATACTTTTTTCCGGAGTAATGGGCCTTTTAAAGATTACACCGTGATTTTCGAAGAGGTTTTTTTCCGCTTCAGAAATGTCGGGAAGGTCCAAAAGTCGAACAAGCATATCCTGCATAGGTGTCTATTTTAAGTTAAGAGGCTGCATAGCACTTTGGTTGCCATATGCATCACTTATATTGATGTGTAAATCTTTCCGCAATTGTTTCTTTGTCAGGTTAAATTGATAGCACCCTTCTGCATCACTTTCCGAAAGGTATTCTTTTCCAATGAGTTGGGACTTTCCTTGTTTGATCACATATAGGTTTAAAAAACGAGGGATATCATCCGTATGCGCAACACAAAGGTCTAAGGTTGTATCGTTTGCCTCGACTGAATTGATTGCGGGCAACTGTACCGCTCGTACTAAACGATTTAGCGGGCCTGGATTTTTTGAGGGCAAACGGTAAAACTTCTTTTGGAGTTTCTTGTTGATTTTTTCGTGCTGTCCTATCAAGGATTTTGCGCTGAAAAAGATATTACCGTCAATATTATCCAAATCCCTGGCAAGATTTAACTGCTTGGGGATTTCGTTGGTCTTTTTCCAAGCCTTGTCTGCATTATTCTTGATTTTATACGTGCCGTTCCCCACATAAAGATTAGTGTTGGGGGTATTTTTGGCCCACCAAGATGTGATGATCTTATGGGATGCCACTGGATAGTCCATGCTCCAATATACTTGGGGCGCCAGATAATCCAACCAACCTTCTTGAACCCACAGCACGGGGTCGGCATAAAGGTCTTCATATGTGGTTTGTCCGGCTTTGGTGTCGGAGCCCAACGGGTCTGTACTCTTATTTTTCCAAACACCAAATGGGCTGATGCCGAACTGTACCCATGGTTTGTACTTTTTTATGGTTGTATGGACATTTTTTACGAGAGAGTCCACATTGCTTCGCCTCCAGTCTTCTATAGATTGACCGGGCAGTCCATATTTTGAATAGGTTTTGGCGTCATCAAAAATTTCGCCCTCCTCTTTATAGGGGTAGAAGTAATCATCAAAATGAATGGCATCTATTTCGTATTTGGTAACCAGTTCTTCGATGATAAGATTGAATTTTTTCCTTGATTCCGGCAGTCCGGGGTCGTAATAATATTTTTTGCCGTATTTGATAATCCAGTCAGGGTGTTGATAAAAATCGTGTGATTGCGACAATGTCAGGGTATCAAGGCTAACGGTAGCTCTATATGGGTTGAGCCAAGCATGAAATTCCATGCCTCGTTTGTGGGTCTCATCGATCATCCATTTAAGTGGCTCGTTGAACCCTTTTGGTGCTTCACCTTCCTTGCCGGTCAAATATCTGGACCATGGAGCCAAATCGGTTGGGTATAGTGCGTCGCCTGCGGCCCTTACTTGAACAATGGCCGCATTGAAGTTCATTTTTTGATAGAAATCAAGGATTTGGATGTAATCTTCTTTTTTCTTGATTACTCCGTCGTTGGGGCTTTTTGGCCAATCTATGTTGGCCACTGTAGCAATCCAAACACCTCTAAACTCTTCTTTTGGCGCTTTGGTGGTAGCACAGGAAAGAAAAACAAAGACAGGGATTATGTATAAAAATCGAAACATATAAGCGAAAAAAAAGGCCTACGTATGCACTAAATGTAGGCCTTTTTGCAAGATTAAATTAAACAACTAACAACTTAAAAACAAAATTGTATCAGATGGCTGGGTCATCTGGTGTATTGGTGTTATTATCTCTTTCCGTGTTAGGGTAAGGATAAAAGTTTCTATTACGCTCCTCGTCAAAATTCTGAACGGTAGGGGTTGGGTCTGGTCTTCCGAATCTTCTACTATCCTCCAAACTCATTCCTGTTAAGAACAGTTCAGCTCTTCTGTTTTTGTAAACTTCATCCAACAGAACGTTAACCGAAGTATCCCCAGCATAAGCTGAAACATTTGCATTCACTCCAAAAATGTCATCGGTATCCGTCAAGACCAAGTTCAATGCTGCAACCGCAGCACCGTTATCGGGAGATGATTTTCTAAGATTGGCTTCGGCAATAATAAGGTTCATCTCGTCCGGAAGGTAAATTGGAATAGCTCCAGTATCTTCATTAAAGAAACCTGCCAAATCTTCAATCGGGAATTGGTTTTGATTTAGTTCATCCAAAGGAACCATGTAAAAATCAAATCTTCCGTCACCATCTTCAAATACAAAACTAGCTGGTAAACCAAAATTGTCCTGAGGCTTAAAGTTTGGAGCATTGTTTTGGTAGACCCTGCTCCATATTGGGTTAAGATTTCGCGTGTCGTAGGTGAAAATAGAACCAGAGGTTTGATCCACATCCGATGCTGCAGAAATGGCGGCATCGTAGTTGCCTGCGAACAGATTAAACCTTGCCAACATTGCATTTATGGTATTTTCCAAGTCGATGTCACCTCTCAATACCTCAGCTTCGAACTCTGCGGAGATCGGATTTGCAGCGATAGTGCTTTTAGCCTCGTTCAACAAGGCGATCGCTGTATTGTAACCTTCAATCCTTGATATAAAAGGGGGATTGTCCCTGGAAGTGGCAACGATAACTTGCTCATAATTCTGTGCCATAGCTCCAATGCTCATAGCGTGAAAAAGTTTTGCATTGGCGATCAAACCACTTTTGGTTCCTGCATCAACATCAAGTTCAGCTGCATTTACTGCAATATCCTCGGCAATACCTATAACTCTTAACATTGTAGTCCACAGTCCCACAACATTGGAGTTGGTGTTAGGGATATCCCCGCCATCTTCCAAATCGATCATATTTTGGAAAGTAGTGGTGATTCCACCTTCTCTTGTAGTGATTGCAGGGGTCTCGATAATATATCGCATACCGCTCGTAGAATACAGTTCCTGCATTCCGATGGAAGTAGCCAAGATTCCTTCTCTGGAAGTAAATACCTGATCACTTGCTGCGGCGTTCGGGTTTTCAAAGTTTGTTTCGCACGATGTAATTGCCAATACGGTGGTTAGCAGGAACATCAGCTTATATGTAGAATATCTATAAAATTTCATTGTCAATTTTTTTAAGATTAGAAGCTTACGTTTACACCTAACTGATAGGTTCTCGGTATTGGCACCGTAGCAAAATCAAATCCTCGAACACCGTTACTCTGACCGGCAGCACTTACTTCTGGGTCCCATCCCGAATAGTCGTCCCAAGAGATCAGGTTACGTCCTACCAAGCTGAACTTAACATTGTCTATGTGTTCCCATTTTGGTTTTAGGGTATAGCTCAATGCCACTTCTCTTAGTTTTACAAAGGAGCCGTCTTCCACAAATTCTTCGAATATATTGGCTTGTGCACTTCCATATCCTTTAGGAAGTTCACCTGATAATTCTGCACCAACTTGTGAGCCTCCTCCAAAGATTACGTTATCCATCAACCTTCTGTTCCAGTTGAAAACATCGTAGCCTTGGATAGCGTCGAATTGAACTCTAAGTCCAAAATCCTTATATGAGAATTCGTTGATCAAGGAACCGAACCAATCTGGATTCGGGTCTCCAATTACCTTGGATGCTTCACCGTCTTCTGTAGTTCCCCTGAAAGGATATCCATTATCGTCCAAAGCAATTGAACCATCTTCGTTTCTTGCATAAAACTGGCGATAGAATACACCTAATGGCTGACCTTCGATTACATAGTTGGTCGAGAAACTGCCACCTATGGCAATTCTTCCACCACCTGCAACGTTGGTTACTTCGTTCTTGTTTTTAGAGAAAGTAGCGGTAACATCCCAGTTAAAGTCTTGGGATTTGACCGGGGTTGCTCTCAATAATACCTCAACACCTGTGTTTTCAAGGTTCCCTACGTTTTCATAACGAGAACTAAAACCACTTGATGGGCCAAGTACCCTTTCAAGAAGTAAGTCTGTTACTTTTTGTTTGTAATAGGTAAACTCGATACCTAAACGGTTGTTCATAAATCCGGAATCGAAACCTAACTCAAACTCATCTTGTCTTTCAGGCTTTAGGTCAAGATTTCCTAGACGGGTATTGGGTGTAAGACTAACTGCTCCTGTTAATGCAGATGGGTCGTAATTGGTGAATCTTGAATAGGCACCAAGCGCGGTAAGGTTACCTGCCTGACCCCAAGAGGCCCTTATTTTAAAGATGTTGAAAGCGTCACCAAAGGTGTTTTTCCAAAAATCCTCATCGGACATTACATAGGAACCACTTGCTTTGAAGTAAAGTTGGTTACGTTCATCTTCTCCAAAAGAAGAGGCGCCATCCAAACGTACAGCTCCATTTATATAGAGTTTGTCCTTGTAGGAGAATGATTGTTGATAGAAAGCGCCCCAGTAAGAAATCTGCGAACGGCTTTCTCCTTGCTCCAAAATACTTCCACCTGTTGCAGTTTGAACCAATGGGGGTAGGCCTGTTGCATTTATGCCAACACGCTCACGTTCTTCATACTGCCAGGATCCTCCTACTGTCGAAGTTGACCTAATATCATCAGTAAGCTCGGTTCTGTAGGTTACATTAAGGTCTGAGTTGTATTGAAAATTGTTCAAGTCAGCTCTTCTAGCATAGCCATCAGCATTTGGAGATGTATTGTTTATCGGAATATAAGCTGTAGCCGATTGGTTGTAATAGTCTATACCAAATGTGTATTTGGCACTCAAATTATCGTTGAATTTTGCATCTAAAGCTAGACTGGTTATAAAACGATTGGTTTTCTGACCGAAATCGAAACGAGCTACTGCTTCAGCAGGGTTTGTTCTAGGAACCAAAGGAGATGTTACGGGATAAACTCCGGATTCATCTGGTGAAGGATCTATAGAGTTGTCACTAAATACATAACCTGTAATTGCCCCGTACGGGTTGTTGATTCCACCATTGGGTACATCTTTACTTACACTGCGTACATAATTGAATCCACCGGTAATGTTTAGCCAGTCAAATGCTTTTTGTGTAATGTTGGCTTTGAACCCGTATCTTTTAAAATTGGTGTTTTTGATGATACCCTCGTTATCCAAGTGGGAAGCTGATAAAAAGTAAGATGTTTTTTCAGTACCACCATTCATGGAAAGATAGTTTTCGATACCAAAGCCAGTGTCGAACAACTCATCCTGAAGATTATATCGGTCCACTTCGTAAGTTGCCAAGTTGGATCGGTCTGTAGGAACTTCCCAAGCCAATGGAACTGTGTTGTAATCAATTTCTTTTCTAAGTTCGTTGATACGGGCATTGGTCATAAAAGTGAACTTGGGCTCACCGCTTCTACCTTGCTTGGTGAAAATCTGTACAACACCGTTACTTGCTCGCGAACCGTAGATTGCCGCAGCTGCAGCACCTTTGATCACCTCGATTTTTTCAATGTCGTTAGGGTTAATGTCCGCCAATCTATTTTGGGCGTTACCTCCCAAGTCCACCAGCTCGTTACTTGAGTTGCTGATAATAATTCCATCAATAATGTACAATGGATCGGAACTACCGGCGATGGTACTTGGTCCCCTTAAACGGATACTGATACCACCTGCAGGGTCTCCAGAGTTTTGTTGTACCAAGGCTCCTGTAATTTTTCCGGAAATGGCTTGGTCAATCTGTGTGGCACCATTTTCCACCAATTGCTCGGCTTTAACCGATGAAATGGCATTACCTAAAGTCCTTTTGTTTACTCCGGTACCACTACCTGTTACAACCACTTCGTCCAAGCTCAAAAGGTCTTCGGCCAAGGCAATGTCGTTGGTAATGGTGGTAGTTCCACCGGCATCAATGGAAATTCTTTGTGATGTAAAACCTAGTGAGCTGAAAACTAGTGTGTAAGAACCCGATTCAAGGGTTGCTGTAAATGTGTAGTTTCCATCAAAATCGGTAACAGTACCGAATGATGAGTTTTCAATAAAAACCGATGCACCTGCCAATGGAAGGTTGGTTCCGGTTTCTGTAACGGTTCCAGAAAAGGTGAATTGACTCTGGCCAAACGCGGAAAGCGTAGAAACCATGAGTGCGAAAAGCACCAATCGGAACCTCAATCCTAAATAGTCATGAAGTTTTCGCATAAAATTGAGTAGTTAATTGAGATTATTTTAAATGAGTTGTTGGTTTACTTATAGAAAATGGTATCGTACAAAACCTTCCATGGCTTCATATTCTGCCATGCCGAGTTCGTTATATCTATTTGCCGTATCCTTATTTCGTTGCTCCGCACGCTGCCAAAACTCGCGTTCGTCGTTACCTGGGAACATGGCACTGTCCTTTTGGGATTGGTGCTTAAATATGGCATTGATCTTACGGGCCATATCCTTGGGGCCGATCGGTACTGCCATTTCCATATCGGCAATATCCCATTCTTGCCAAGCGCCTCGGTAAAGCCATACGTAGCAGTTTCGAATCCAATCCACTCTGTCCTCTTTTAGTTTTTCCAATGCTTTGAAAATAATTTGAAGACACACTCTGTGTGTTCCGTGTGGGTCGGACAAATCTCCAGCGGCAAAAATCTGGTGAGGCTTCAATTCGTTGAGCAAGTCATATGTAATTTGTACATCTTCATCAGAAAGAGGCTTTTTGCGAACTGCTCCAGTTTCGTAGAATGGAAGGTTTTGGAAATGTGCGTTCTCTTCCGGTACACCACAGTATCTACAAGCAGCTAATGCTTCTCCTTTTCTGATCAGGCCTTTAAACTCCTGTACTTCTGGGCTATCCAGTTCCCCGGGCTTTTTATTGTCCAAGAACTCTCTAACTTCCTTTATTTTTTGTTTAAGTTCTTTATTGTCTTTTTGTACGTCGGTAGCAAAATCCAAGAAACGTATTACTTCATCATCAAAAACTGCTATGTTTCCAGAGGTCTGGTATGCTACGTGTACATTATGTCCTTGATCTACCAATCGCAACAAGGTGCCTCCCATGGAAATTACATCATCATCTGGGTGGGGACTAAAAATTAAAGAGGTTTTTGGGTGGGGCTGTGCTCTTTCTGGTCGTTGGCTATCATCTGCATTGGGTTTGCCACCGGGCCAACCTGTAATAGTGTGTTGTAGTTGGTTAAAAACCTTAAGGTTTATTTGTTCAGCTGAACCAATTTCTGCAATAAGGTTGCCCATTCCGTATTCGTTGTAATCTTCGTTGGTCAACTTTAGGATGGCCTTGCCCAGTTTTTCTGAAAGCCAAATGGTTGCTGTTTTGATCAATTTGTCGTCCCAATCACATTCTGTAGCCAACCAAGGCGTCTTTTTCCTGGTTAGTGATGAAGCGGCTGCCTCGTCCAGAACAAAATCACAATTGTCGTGATGCTGAAGGAAGGTGGCGGGTACCGATTCTTTGATTTTTCCTTCAACAGCTTGTTGGACAATGCTGGACTTACCCTCGCCCCATGCCATTAGAATTATTTTACGGGCACTCATAATAGTACCAACTCCCATGGTTATGGCACGTTTAGGTACATTCTCTTCTCCAAAGAAGTCACTTGCGGCATCAAGTCTTGTCATTGCATCCAATCGGATCAGACGTGTTTTGCTGTTCAAAGTAGAACCTGGTTCGTTGAAACCGATATGCCCAGTTCGCCCAATACCCAGTATTTGGATGTCGATTCCGCCTACATTTTTAATTTTTTCTTCGTAATCCTCGCAATACTTCCTTATCTCGTTCATGGATAGGTTCCCATCCGGAATATGGATGTTGTGTGGCTCAATATCTATATGATCGAACAAATGTTCGTTCATAAACCGTACATAGCTATGAATGGAATCGGGCTTCATTGGAAAATACTCGTCCAAGTTAAAAGTGATTACATTTTTAAAACTTAGTCGTCCCTCTTTGTGAAACTGCACTAAGTAATCGTACACCTTTACAGGAGTAGATCCAGTGGCCAAGCCCAAAACGGCTTTTTTGCCCTGTTCCTGTTTTTGGTTGATTAAACTGGCAATTTCGTTAGCAACGGACAACGAAGCTTCATCGGAATTTCCATGGATAATAGTGTGGATTTTCTCAAATCTTAAATCTTCTTGATAAGGCTGGTACATAATAAAATGTATAAAATTCTAGCAAAACGCTGAAAAGTTAAATCCAAATGTATGCAAAAAACTGCATTAAATGCAATTAAATGCAAATAATGCAGAATAAAACTTGAAAACTGCATTTATTTGCAGTATTTTGCGGTTATTAGTTACATTTTTAGGATTTATTTAACTTTATCCCACGTATGTTAAAAGAAGAAAGACATCAGTTTATACTTAACGAGGTTGGAATCCATAATAGGATCTTACTGACGGATATAGCTGATCGGTTAAATGTATCTGTGGATACCATTCGTAGGGATATCAAAGAGTTACATAGTGCCAAGCAATTAAAAAAAGTGCATGGTGGAGCTGTTTCTCTTGGGTTTAATAATTATAATCCTACAGGAAAAAAAATTTATTCCTTAGAAAAAAAATCGCAAATTGCAGAAAAGGCGCTTGGACTAATTAAAGATGAACAAGTAATTTTATTGAGCGGAGGCACTACCAATTTGGAATTGGCCAGAAAACTTCCTCCAAAAATAAAGCTTACCTGTTTTACTCCAAGTCTGCCCATCGCTGTGCAGCTTTTGAACAAGGACAATATTGAGGTGATTTTTATTGGAGGCCGATTGTCCAAAGACTCACAAATTACCATTGGTGGTAGCGCGATCAACATGCTGTCGGAAATAAAAGTGGATATCTGCTTTTTGGGAACCAACTCGATTCATCCGATGGAGGGGTTGACAGAATTTGATTGGGAGATAGTCCAAATGAAAAAGGCTATGATCCATAGTTCAAGAAAAGTGGTGTCTCCATGTATATCCGAAAAACTTGGGTCCACCCAACGTTATAAAATATGTGGGGTAGAGGAGGTCGATGTAATGATTACGGAGTTGGAGCCTTGGGACATGAAGCTGGATGCATTTAAAAACCTGAACATACAAATATTATAATATAGTGGTAGAAAAGCATATTAAGATTACGGAGGAGCCATCCAACTATGATGGTTTGGATGAAATGAATACATTGGAGATAGTGGCCAATATCAATAATGAAGATAAAAAAATAGCAGATGCCGTGGAATTGGTGCTGCCACAAGTGGCCAAAATCGTGGACGAGACTGCCAAGCGCTTTGAAAAAGGTGGTAGGCTTTTCTACATTGGTGCAGGTACTAGTGGTAGGTTGGGCATACTTGATGCTTCCGAAATACCCCCAACCTTTGGTATGCCTTACGACAATGTAATCGGTCTTATTGCCGGTGGTGACCAAGCTATACGAAAAGCTGTGGAATTTGCAGAGGATGATACCGAACAGGCCTGGAAAGATCTTAAGGAATACAATATAAACGAGAATGATGTGCTGGTAGGTATAGCTGCTTCGGGTACAACACCTTATGTTTTGGGCGGTATTGCCGATGCCAGAGCAAATGGCATCCTAACGGCCGGAATTACGAATAACCCAGGTTCGCCTTTGGCGACGTCTGTGGATATACCTATTGAGGTGAACGTTGGCCCTGAATTTTTGACCGGAAGCACCCGAATGAAGAGTGGAACCAGCCAAAAATTGGTACTGAACATGATTTCTACTGCTTTAATGATACGTATTGGCAGGGTCAAGGGCAACAAAATGGTAAATATGCAATTGAGCAATACCAAATTGGTGGATAGGGGCACGCGTTACATAATGGAAGAACTTGGTCTTAATTATGATGAAGCTGAAAAAGTACTCAAAAAATACGGCTCGGTAAAGCTGGCCATTGATGCATTAAAGTAATGGGTCGGTTATTTCGGTACTAATCGGAAAATGCCTTTACCTTCTACACCTACATAGATAAAGCCATCGGGTGCTTGACGAACATTTCGGACCCGTCCCACGCCATCCAGTAACTTTTCGCGATTGGTAACCTTGTTGTTTTTGATTTCCAATCGTTCCAAATATTGAAAGGCTAAAGAGCCGACCAAGAGGCTGCCTTTCCATTTTGGATATTTATCGGAAGTAACAAATGTTGCCCCAGATGGGGCAATGGATGGCGTCCACTGATAAACAGGTTGTTCCATTCCAGGTTTGTTTGTGTCATCGGTTATCTTAGTGCCGCTATAATTTATTCCGTAGGTAATAACGGGCCATCCATAGTTTTTGCCTTTCTGTACAATATTTATTTCGTCGCCACCCCTTGGGCCGTGTTCATGTTCCCATAAAACTCCTGTTTCTGGGTGCAAGACAAGACCTTGGGGGTTACGGTGTCCGTAACTGTATATGGCTTTCTTGGCGTTGGGTTCGTTTACAAAGGGGTTGTCGTTTGGAACACGACCATCATCATATAGACGATAGATTTTACCACCATCACGCGTAATATCCTGAGGATTTGTATCCCTGTCGCCTCTATCCCCAACGGAAAAGTATAGATATCCATTGTTGTCAAACTCGATTCGTGATCCAAAATGTTGTCCTCTGGTGGAATTGGGTGAAGCTTTATACAATACTTCTTGCTGCACTAATTTATTTCCGGATAGTTTGGCGCGCATAATTGCTGTGTTTCCACCCTTGCCTTCTCCTTCTTCCGAAGCGTAGGAAAAATAAATCCATCCGTTTTGGTCGTAATCAGGATGCAATTCAATATCCATTAAACCACCTTGGCCTCGGTTATAGATTGCAGGCGCATTTTCAACTTCCTGAGTCTCTCCATTTTGACCAAGTATCAATCTTCCAGACTTATCGGAGACCAAAATAGTATTGTTTGATAGAAAAACCATGCCCCAAGGGTTCTGTATGTCCTCTAGAACGAGTTCCTTGCTAAAATCAAGGGTTTCGGGGACTTTTACGTTTTTGTCGGGTGTTTGTGCACAAGACGTACTGAGCAGTACAACGAAAAAATAGGGGATTAGGATAATTTTTTGCATACTTTTACGTTAAAATAACAGATTTTATAGATTAACGGCAATATTTTGATGCCGTGTGTGTTTAAGATAATCAGAATTATATAAGAACAGAAAATTACTATTAAAGAATATTGAGACCCCAAATCTAAGTGTTCTTCTTAACAAGGCTTAACCTATGCTCCCACAAAAAACAAGGCATTTACTATATGTCGTGTTGTTGGTGTCCATATCAATCTTCGGTTCAACAGTTTTAGCAAAGACTCATGTCGCAAAGATGCTGGTAAATATAGTATCCGGTACTGCAGAGTCCAAAACAGAGAACAAGATTCCCAACGCTACGATCCAAAGAGCATCCTCCGAAGATATAGAGTTGTTCGCGACTGCTCCAATGTTTGCAACCATAATTAATGGTGCTAACGAAGAAGTGGTATGTCCGAACGACGGAAGTACTTTGGCGAAATTCTTCTTGTGTGGTACAAGCGATATACGCACACTTACCTTGAGTCAATCCGGTAGCTCGTACGAGTGGCAACAATTAGATCCAAATTCTTGTGCACCTACCGTTGTAGGCGATTGTCCAACAATCAATAATGCATGTACTTGGAATACAGTTGGTATTGATCCCACTTTTGATCTTTCTGCCGCGGGTGAGTTTAGGGTACGTGTAGATTCAGGTCAATATTTCTATTTTAAGTCAACCCTGAACCCTTTGAACCCACAATTGATCAAAGAAGATATAATTTGTGGCAACCCTGGCAGGGTAGAGGTTACCAATGTTCCTGCAGGATACGAGTATAGTCTGAACAGTTCTACTGGGCCTTTTCAGGATGATCCATTTTTTGACATCACAGCAGCTGGGGATTATCGAGTTTATGTTAGGTTAAAGAATGTTTCGGCAACCGCTTGTGTTTTCCCATCCAATCAAGTAACTATAGACGATTTGGATATAAATGTCGATGTTACTGCCAACGACATTTTATGTAGTGGCGAGTTGGGTAGTATAGATGTAGCCGTATCTGGAGTACCTGGCTTTTATACCTATAGACTGGTTAAAAATGGAGTTGCTGTGGATACCTTCGGACCCAATGGGGCAGATGCCTACACTTTTGCAAATGTAAGCCCAGGTACATATAGTATTAGAGTAGAGACCAATAGCTGCTCAGAAACCATAACTACAGACATTAATGGAGACCCCATAGTTATAGGAGGGGGCATAAGCCCACTGGCTGTTTCTGCGACCGCTTCGGATAGTTTTGGGTGTGGTGCCACTTCCGTAGATGTTAGCGTGACCACTAGTGGAGGAACCGCACCATATCGATTCAGTGTGGACGGAGGGCCATTTGGATCAACATATACCAGCAATGCCACCTTCTCTGTGGCTACCGCAGGCACATATAACATATTGGTGGAAGATGCCAACGGATGTCAGCGTACCGCAGCGGTTGATGTAGAAAATATTCCCCCCCCGATTTTTAGCTTTACAGAAGAAGATGCCAATTGTGGAGGAGCTAATAATGGACGGGTTACCATAAACGTGACCAGCGGATTTGGATATGAAATTCTTTATAGTGTAGATAACGGAGCTACCTTCCAAATAAGTAATGTGTTCTCCAATTTAGCCCCCGGAAATTATAATGTTGTGCTCCGGTACGAGCAGGATTCGTTTTCGTGTACTACCGCACCCCAAGCAGCTACAATAGGTACACCTTCTACGATCACTGCTGCTGCAGTAGCAGATAGTGAGCCTACCTGCTTGGATGAGAATGGAGGGCAAATCACCATTTCTGGAGTAGCAGGAGGAACAGCTCCCTATGAGTATAGTGTCGGGGCCGGTTTTAGCACAAATCCTGTATTTCCAAATTTGGGAGTTGGCACCTACACTCCAATGATTCGTGACGCCAATGGTTGTGTACAGGCG
The DNA here is from genome assembly GCA_018222835.1 of Algicola sp. Taxonomy (GTDB): domain Bacteria; phylum Bacteroidota; class Bacteroidia; order Flavobacteriales; family Flavobacteriaceae; genus Flagellimonas. The sequence continues at coordinate 21,182 of JAAEZN010000015.1, forward strand.
CTTCCCGATATCACATTTAACGCTTTGAATAAGCCAACAGACATTGATTTTAGTATTTCCAGCTTGGATTGTATCACTACTACCGCCACTTTGGATTTAACGGTAACCGGAGGTTCGGGAACCTATACTTTTGAAATTGTAGCCCCTGCCCCAAGTGCTGTAAACAATGGGAACAATAGTACATTTACAGGTTTGGGATTGGGAACCTACACGTTTAGGGTAACTGATGATGAAGGCTGTTCATATGATGAAAATTATGCCATAACCGATATTAGTTCTATTGGTGTACAGGCTCAACAGACCAGAGTAGTAACCTGTGTTGGGGGCTCAGATGGCGAAGGACGTTTTTTGGTGGATGGATTCAATACCACTTATAGTTATAGTATTGATGCAGGCCCGGTAACCACAGGGCAAAACAGTAGTATTCTGCCTTTGACAGGATTAACGGCCGGTAGCTACGTGATTTCGGTAACCGATGAAGAAACCAATTGTACAGATACGGCAACTTTGGTGATCGAAGAACCGGCCACGGCATTTGCAATAGCTAGTCTCGATGTTACCGATATGAGCTGCCAAAACGGAAACATTGGAGCTGTTCGTATCAATACCGTTGGTGGTTGGGGCGGTAATCGCTATACCTTGACCCAACCCAATGGGGCAACTCGAGGGCCAAAAAACGGTAGTACATTTTCTAATTTATCCCAAGACGGAACCTATCAGGTAAGTGTAACGGATGCCAATGGGTGTACAGTGACCGATAGCTTTACATTGACCCGTTTGGCAGCGCCGACCCTGACTTTGGATAATGCAGCATCGGACTATTGTTACGATAATTTTACCGCGGCTACTTTAGTAGTAAATGCTTCAGGCGGTTTGGCGCCTTATCGATATAGGATAAATGGAGGTTCTTTGGGCGCTAGTAATAGTTTTACTGGTCTAACACCAGGAACCTATACAATCCAGGTAGTGGATGCTAATGACTGTAGAGACACTGTTACCGCCACTATAGAGCCCCAAGTAATGGCAAGTGCAACTACTATCCAGGAATTGGATTGTGCAGGCCCTCCCGGTCAGATACAGGTAAATATCAACAATGGATACACCTCTTCCGGAGACTATGATATTTACGAAGTCAGCATCAATGGTGCTCCATATACTTCGGACAATAACAATATTTCTGGGAACTCATTTGTGTACAGTATTCCAAATAATGGTTCCATAATTTCGGATACCACCTTCCAGTTCATGATTACAGATGCTAGAGGATGTACCACGGAAACCAATACAGTGACTATTTCTCCACCAGAAACTATTGCGGGAACAGCGGTGGCTACGGATACCCAATGTGGGGACAATACCAGTGGATTGGTTGAACTGATTCCGGACACTACACAAGGAGTTCCGCCATACGAGTTCAGTAATGATAATGGAGCAACCTTTGGTACACAGAATATATTTTCTGGATATGGACCTGGCACACATGGAGGATTTATAATTAGGGATAGCCGCGGATGTGTGAGTCCACCATATACAGCAACCATAGCGCCAAGCGACCCATTGGATGCCACAGCGACACCAACTGATGCTGTTTGTGCAATAGGCTCTGTAAATGGATCTATATCCACTACCATAAACAATGGGGTAGGACCATTTGATTATGTTTTGGTGGATGAATTTGGAGGAATGGTAGCGTCTTCGACAGGAACAGCAAGTACAACCGTAAACTTTCCAAATTTACCTTTAGGAAACTATACCGTAATCACTACAGATTCACAAGGATGTGAGGACCGTGATCAGGTAATCATAGATCAAAACCAGTTAAACCTGACTCCTTTGGATGCAGCACCGCTCGTATGTTCAGATACTACATTTCCATATAGGGTTCAGGCATCAGGCGGAACAAGACCTTATGAATTCAGATTAGTGGGAGATCCCACTTGGACGCTGGGTACTGGAGTTGGCAACGATATTTTCGATGTAACGGGTCTTGTAGTGCCCGGGGTAACCTATTTTGTTGAGGTAAGAGACGCATTGGGATGTACTTACATTGAAGAAATTGACCCTATTGGTCCTATCAATCCCGTCGCGGTTAACGCCACATCTTTGGCGGCTTCGTGTAATGTGGCAGGTAGCGGTTCCATTGATTATGAAATCTCTGGTATTTCCGCACCAGGAAATTTTACGGTAACACTTCAGAATACAGATACGGGCGCAACCGTTTCCACCCAATCGTACAACGGAGAAACCATACCTTATACTGATACATTTACAGGTTTGGCACCGGGTAATTATCAAATTATTGTTACAGACGATACCAATGGATGTAGCGGAAGTACTTTGGCTTTTATTGATATTAGTTCGGTATCCATAGCTATTGATAATTTTGTGGAAGCAACCTGTAACGTCGGGGCATTGGTAACCGTAAGAGGTTTTGGTAGCACAGGTCCATATACCTACGCTTATGTGCCAAGAGGGAACCCTGCACCAGTAACATTTACCTCCGAAACAACATTTGAAATACCGGGTCCGTACCCGAACGATTACGACTTTTACGTGCAAGATGCCAATGGATGTACAGCACTGACCACCTTAACGGTTACCCAAGAAGCTGGGGTTCCAAACCCTATAATAGATGTAGTGAATCAATGTACCGCAACAAGTGGTTATCAAATTGATATGGTTTCCCCGCTTTCAACAGGTTCTGGATTGCCAGAGGAAACCTTCCAGTACGATATTGGTAGCGGATTCCAGACAGGAACAACTTTTATAGTGCCCAACCCGGGAAGCTACGTTATTACCGTTAGGGATGGTAATGGATGTATCAATACGGTAACGGCCGAGGTATTCGATTTCTTTGCAATCAGTGCCGATGCTACCTCATACCCGACTTGTAACGCAGGTGATGGGGAAATTACGGTAAATACAACCGGAGGTAGTGGTACTTTTGAATATCAATTGAGAGATGCCGCCACATTGACCAATATTGGTCCAGCGCAGAGCACCAATATCTTCACTAACGTGCTACCAGGAGATTACAATATTCTGGTAACTGATTTAAACTCCAACACTTCGCCATTGTGCTCGGATGAAGCCATTGTAAATGTTTCTTTAGTGGACACTCCAGTAATAACGGCGACGCCAAGCAGCGACGTTACCTGTTATGGAGCGGATAACGGGACTATTTCCGTGGAACTTCAACCGGGAAGCGATACCGATACACCGATCAGCTATATTTTGTATCAAGGTTCAACATCCAATATTATTGCAGGTCCACAAGGTTCCCCTGTATTCGATGATCTTCAGCCCGATACGTATCAGGTAGAAGTTGTTTCGGACAGAGGTTGTACCGATCGCACGGGAAATATCATCATAGATGAGCCTACCGAATTATTGGTAAATGCGGTCAACACCGATTTTAGCTGTAATCCGTCCAGTAATCAATTCAGCACGGCAACCATTACTATTTATACTGATGATAATGGAGATGGAACAGGGACTCCGACAGGTTCGGGCTCTTATACTTATAGTATGAATGATGGCACCCCTCAATTTGACGGGACCAACTTCCAGACCAGCAATACATTTGAAGTAATTGATAACGGAACGGACCAAACCATTGTTTTAACGGCCAGAGACCAAAATGGATGTGAAGAAACCGCTACGGTAACCATCAATACACCAACCGATATTACCTTTAGTTACAATGTGAACCAGATTACTTGCGATGCTTCAGGAGCAGGCGTAAGTCCAGGTTCAATAGATATTATTGTAAACGAAGGCCCAGGAAATTACGAAGTGGAGGTTTTACCGCTAGGTTCCGAACCGGCCCGTAGTTCGGGCGGAAGCGACAGGGTGAGCTGGGATATTTCCACCCCCGGGGATTATATATTCGCCGTGACCGATGTGGGTAGTGGAGGATGTACTTATTTGACCGCCACCATCACCATGCCGGAATATAACAATATTGAAGCGGTTATTGCCGAGGTAGATCCTGTAACCTGTTTTAATGGTAGTGATGGCTCCATCAGTCTGGAAATCAATAATTATAGTGGTGCATACAATTATGAAGTATTTACCCGTGACAATGCCGGAGTTGAAACATCTACAGGGGTTACAGGAACTTTTGATACCAATGCCCCTATAAATACACCGGAAATTATACAAAATGTGCCCGCAGGAAATTTGGTGGTCAGAATAGAAGCTTTGGATACTCCATTCTGTGATGCAGTGAGCAATGTTACAACAGTTCGCTCACCTGATAGGGCACTAATGGTCGATGCGATTCAGACTTCCCCCGTTACCTGTAATGTGCCAGGGTTTGGGGAAATTACAGCTACAGGTGATGGAGGCTGGGGCACATATGAATATCAATTGGTAGCTTCGGATGGTACTGTTTTGGTAGATTACCCGAACACCAACCCCGTATTTGAAAATCTATCTACGGATACCTACACCGTAAATGTGCGTGATCTGAGAGGTTGTGAATCTACAATCGACATTGACCTGCCATTGCCCACACCAATTACGGCAGATATCCAAGTGGTAAGCCCATTGGCCTGTAACAACGATAACAATGCAGTAATCGAAGCGTTTAACGAATCTGGAGGACAGGGAATTGGAAATTACTTATACCAATTGAATAGAATTACAGATGGTACAAATAGTGGTCTTCAAACCACGCCTAGATTTGCCAATCTGTCCGCAGGAGAATATACTATCACCATTTTTGATGGTTGGAACTGTAGTTTTACCACCCTTCCGATCGATATTCAGGATCCGGAAATCGTAGTTGCCGAACTAGTGGAATTACAACCTCCAGGTTGTGGAAATTTAGGTAGGATGGAACTTACGGTAACCAATCCAGAACCAGGAGTGGATTATTTTTATCGTAGATCGGGAACTACCGATCCGTTTGTACCATTTGGGGCCGGAATGACCAGCGTAGAGATTGCCGCGGATATTACATTGGATCCAGGGCCATTCCAGTACGATGTTCAAAATTCCAATGGATGTCCCTTTGAGAAATCCAACCAAATCTCGTTAGATCCAGCAGCACCTTTGGTAATTGATTTGGATTTGACCAATGCAACTATAAACTGTGCGGGAGAGGCAACGGGGATTATACGTTCGGAAGCTTTTGGGGGTATCGGAAATTATGTATATACCTTGGTAAATTCCAATACCTTGCCTCCATCGGCAGCAACCATAGTTCGTCCTGCCCAAAACTCGGGTATCTTTAGGGAGTTGAATCCTGGCACGTATTATGTTTTTGCGCAAAGTGGAGGGTGCGAGGCCATATCAGACCCGATTATCATTGAACCAAAAGACCCATTGGTGTTGGATTATTTAGAAGCTGTACCGGTAGTTTGTGCAGGAGACATGAATGGTCAGATTATAATTGAAGCCAGTGGAGGAACAGGGCAGATCAGATACTCCATTTCGGATACCTTAAGTGAGTTTTTTGAAGGTGATGACCCTTTGAACCCAAATAGAAAGACCTTTACCAACTTGGCACCAAGAACGTACGATATTATCATTCAAGATGATTTGGGTTGCACCATAACAAGAACAGTAGAGATAACACAGCCCATGGAATTGGTAGCAGGAGTTGCCAATACCACTCCCGAAACTTGCATGGGCGACGCGGATGGAACTATGACTCTTGAAGTTACAGGAGGTACAGCTCCATACTATACCAGTGTAAACTCCGCAGATGATAGCGATTTTGTACAGAACAATAACCTATTCTTTGATAACCTCCAAGGGGGTGAAACTTATGTGGTATTTGTTAGGGATGCCAATGGATGTCAAACCAACGTCATCGTAGAAATAGGTATAGGAATCGATATTATTGCTGAACCTGTTGTGGAATACGGTTGTGAGGGGATATTCCCGAATAGTACGGTAACCGTTACTATTGAAGACCAGTCCCAAATACCCGACTTGCTATTCTCCTTGGATGTGGATGATATTACATTGGCTACAAATCAAAGAACATTCGGAGATCTTCCCGCAGGAGAGCATACTGTATATTTGTATCATGCCAATGGGTGTGTCACCTTCGTTGAGTTCGAAATAGATGCTTACGAACCGCTCACATTGGAAGCAACCAAAACAGGCCCCGATGAAATAACGGCAGTGGCTACCGGAGGTTTTGGAGAGTATGAATATTTCTTCCAAGGAGAGTCCTACGGAGAGGTGAATACCTTTAATGTTACAGTTGACTCGAACATAACCATTATGGTCCGCGATCAGAACGGCTGTGAGGCAACATTGGTAATGCCATTTAATTTTGAAGGAATGCCGGAGATGCCGAATTTCTTTACTCCGGACGGGGATAATCTGAACGACTACTGGTATCCAGAAAATCGGGAGTATTTCCCATATATCGATATCATTATTTATGATAGGTACGGTAGGGTAGTGGCCCGTTTAGATCAAGTAAAAAAATGGGACGGAACCTACAATGGCAAACCTTTGCCTACAGGTGATTACTGGTATGTGGTCTATGCAAACGACAATGAAAAGCAACAGTTTGTAGGGCACTTTACCTTGTACCGCGAATAAATACATTACCAAAAACATGAAACTTTATTTTTCTATAAAAGTTTTAAAGGTTCCGAGTTAAAATATCATCAAAATTTCTATTTTTGCAATCCTTTTCGGGATGTGGCGCAGTCTGGTAGCGTACACGCATGGGGTGCTTAGTTTTTCTGCTGAAAATCAGTATCTTTCATTCCATTTGCACAATTTTTGCACAAAAAATATCTGATTTTTAAGAATGTAAATCCTTTTAATCTACTTCCAAAAATCCCAAAACTTTTTCTTTGGTTTTTGCACTTGTGGTCTGTTCTTGAATATAATCCTACCGTCTTCGTCTCGTTTTGGAACTCTTGAAGTAGTACACCTGCAAAACTCCCTTGTACAGTCATCATTTGCCAACGGTAGCACCAAGTCATTTGTTATGGGGAATTTAGTGCCATCTAGAGATTTGGCGTGTTCGCAATCTGGGTCAGCAATTATTTCTAGTTCCCATATAACACTTTGTGAACCTCCTGCTGTTTCAATTTGTGCATTGTTCACTTCCTGTGCTAATGACATCCTTTTGAATTTGTTGCCGTTTTCACCATCATATTCGGCTACAAAAACAGCCATTGAGTGATAAATGCCAGACTGGGTTAAGTAATTTCCTGCGGTATTCAAAATCATCCTGTTAAACAAACTCCACATATAATCTTTTACGGAGGCATCTGGTTGCATTTTCTGGTATTGTTTAAAGTCCTCCTCTAATTGCTGTTCGCTTAGACCTAGAACTTTTTCAATATGGCATCCATGCCTATGTTTTAAAACATTGTAAGTAAAAGTCTTCATTTTACTTGTTCAATTGAAAGGATGTCTTTAATCCTTACAGGAAAATCCAACCTTTTATCCCCTTCCAATTTGACAGTGACTACAATTTCGTGCAAATCTTGGAGGTCAGCGGTTAGGTTTTGTATCCTATCAAAATCGTTTTTGGATGATTGTATGATACAGTTAATTTTCGTTCCATCTACTTTCTCAAGAACAATAAGTTCGTCAGCAAAGATTTTTATGTATTTCACCTCCATACCTATCAATCAAATATAGCTGATTTTATGGAGTATAATTTGATGTTGGATTAGAGAGTGTACGTTACCTTATAGATACAAGGCAGCCCTATCAAATGGAAAACGAAATTTGAAAGTACCCCACCCCTTTTAATTGATTAAGGTGTAAAATTAATATTAAGTTAATTGAAGCTTAGTTGCGAGTGTCAAACAATCCTATTACTCTTTTTTCTATTACAGTTTTGACATAATAATTGAATATTATTAATCGAATTACTACCTCCTTTTGAGACAGGAATATTGTGGTCAAATTCCAAATTTTCTTGACTTCCACAACTTACACAGCATTGTTTGTCCCTTTTCCAAACGGCTTGTTTGACGTGACTAGGTATTGGGGTTCTATAGTTTTTCTGTGAGTAATTTTCACTTAATTTACCTTGTTCAATTAGTTCTTGTATTGCTTCTGATTCCAATTGTTTCTTTCGTTCTTTTTCAAGTAATTCTAGCTTAACATGCTCTTTGTACTCTTTGTCCTTTTGTTTTTTTTGTTCAATTATTAATTGATTCTTTTTTATTTCCTCGAGTTGTTTTTGTTTTTCTTCTTCTAATTTATCCTGTAAGGCTTTCGCTTCAAGTTCTTTTTGTTCCCTAGCTAACCTTTTTAAGTCCTCTTCATTTTCTCTTAACAACCTTTCTTTCTCACTTTTTTCTTCCAATTCTTTTAGGTGGATTCTCCATTTTTCAGCTTTTTGTTTCCAAATTTGATTGTCTTTCTCCTTTTTCAATTCATAATCTTCGATGCATTTTATTTTAGCTTCTAAGGAAAGTTTTTGCCAATCAGTTTCTACTTTTAATTTGATATTATCTACATCTATATTGCTATGGTCTTCACCAGATTCCTTTCTTTCATAATATATATCTGTAACTATATTTTTAATGTACCTATCCTTTTTTTGGGAATAGTTGAACATTTTAAGTTGATTAGGATATGAAATCTTTTTCCATTCTTTATCATCTATATTTAAATTCGATTTTACCTTGACAGCAAGTTCTTTATCAAGCTTTTGGCGTTTTAAACTTTCAAAGAGTAACCAAAGTATAGGTAATGTTATTAACCAAACAACTAAACTAATAAGGTATGCTAAATAGAGTAGGAATATGTTATTTTCAATAATACAGATTACTACTGCAGCAAATAACGGAGGTAAATAAATCTGTAGTTTGGTTCTGTCTTCAAATAGTTTCCTCATTAAATAACTTCAATTAGATTTGAATTTATGGTTTGCTAAGTGTAAAATAGTATAAACGAATCTAAATGGCGAATTATTTAAAGTGAGTTTTTCAAATCAATAAGTTCTTAGCAAATTTTTAGAAAGGTATTGAGCGATAGGCTTAACTTAAGAATTTGGGTATGGTTAATATGCTAAAATCAACCTATACCACATTCTAGCACACATAGCTAAACAGCAAACTGTGTATTTCAACGAATAAATTAGCACATGTTGAGAATAGCACAAATGTTTGAATCATGAAAGCAAAGTACATTAGGGTAAGCACAACCGAGCAAAACACCCACAGACAAGAAGAAACGGGTATCAAACAGTACATTGACAAGTGTAGTGGTTCAATCCCATTTAAAGAAAGACCATCGGCTAAGAAGCTGTTGACAGCTATTGATAAAGGTCATATCGATGAGGTTCAAGTAAAGAGTATTGACCGCTTAGGTAGAAACACTTTGGACATACTAACCACAATAAAGGAATTGACCGATAAAAACATTGCTGTTGTGTCACAAAAAGAGGGGTTGACCACAATCATTGACGGCAAAGTCAACCCAGTTGCCAACCTCATCATATCAATCATGGCAACACTATCGGAATTTGAACTTGCCCAGATAAGGGAAAGACAACTAGAGGGCATTGAAAGAGCAAAGCAGAGGGGTGTCTACGCTTCAAATGGAGGAAGTCAACCTTTATCAAGGGAAAAGTTCCTTAAAAAGGCTAAAAATGCGTTGTGCGCCAAACATCTGAATAATGGAGAGAGCATTAGACGGGCTGCAAAACTATCAGGCGTATCCAATGCAACTGCTTTAAAGGTTAAGAAGATGGTATTTTCGGTTTAGGGGAAACCTAATTCGGTAATTGATGAAATAATCTTTCTATGGTTTAGTTAATTATTAGAAAGAAGGTTAAAAATGAATATTACTGCATTTAGGGATGTGGAGTTTGACGATGAGGGAAACCCAATCTACGATAATAATATCATCCCAAGAATTGAATATAATATTTCTATATCCACTTCTAAGCCAAAAGCAATATGCCAAAACAGTACCTTCACTAGTATTGATGCTTACTATAAGGAGGGCAATGGCAAAGAACCCGAAAAGGAAGTTGATGTTGATGGGGAAATCATAAAGGAACTTTGGGGTATAAGGGAGCAATTTGATATTGATGAACTCTGTGAGAAAGTCAACAATGAGAAGAAGAAACAAAAGCACGATAATACGGCAATCCTAAAGGGCAACTACGTAGGTGGGACAAAAGGAAAACATTGTAAACAAGGGGCAAACTATCTGTTTTTTGATATTGATATTAAGAGGGATGGTGATGAATCCCATAATCCCCATTTAGCCAGTAATAAGACTGCGTTGGCTAAATTGGTTAAAGTCCTCAATGAACATGCTGTATTTGTTTGGCGTTCTTCAAGTGGTCTGGGAGTGGCAGGTGTTTTATATGTGCCAAAATTGGCAGGTGTGAAAGATACCCGAAAACATCTTGCAATTGGTAATGCCATCACATTGTATCTGGAAGATTTCATTCTCGAAGAGTATGGAATCAAAGTTAAGTTTGACTCCGCCCAGAGCAAGTTCAGACAAATCCGATATTTGGCTCATCAGGAAGAAAGGGTGACCCTTAACCCAAGACCTACAGCCTTTCATTTTGAGGTTTCTGAAAACGAGGTGGACTATAATGGTTCAAAAGGTTTTGAATACAAACACTATAGACCAGAAGAAGGGTCAATTCGCTATCAATTTAATAAGGACAACCCAATCGAAAAAGTATTGAAGCGGTATGGTTTTACTTCGGTAAGCAATAAACGATATAAGCACCCTAAAACAACATCTCCTTCAACTGGTGTGGTATTGGGCGATGTCTTTTTCAATCATTCACAATCCTTTTCTGAAAAGCATAGTGTTTTCGATTCATATAGTCTAGCTGCTTTTTCCGAATACTTGTCCATGAGGGAGTTTGAGGAATACTTGAAATCAAAAGGCTACAAGCATAAGGGTATTGACTTAAGGGAACTCAAGAATCAGGCTGAATCAGTTACTGATGAAAAGTCAATATGGGAAATCTCCCAGAAAGTAAAATTGGTGTCCGAGTCAGAGAGACGTAAATGGATTGAAAGCCTTAATGTTGAAAAAGAAGTCCGACAACACTTCAACAATTATTTGTTCATAAAACAATTGTCAGTCCAATATGACCATTCATTAAAGATTAAACGGTTTGTCTCTGAAATATCACCTGATATATTCGATTATGCAGATTGCAATGAAAAAATAGTGGTATGCGCAGAAACAGGTACTGGTAAAAGTACTGCTATCATAAAAGAGTTTGAAAAACTGCGACCAAACAAAAGACTTTTATTTATTGCTCCGTTGACTGTTATTGTTGAACAGTTCAAGGATACGGGCTACCCATGTCTTACTGGAAGTAGTAAGGAAAACGACCATGCAAAAGCATTGGATTCGAATGTTGTGATTGCCACTCAAGAACAGGCATTAAAGCACCTAGAACATGGTAAATTCGATTATGTGGCAATTGATGAAATCCATAGCATGATTTCCGCTAACGGCTACAAGGATGAAGTCATTTCAGAACTAGCATTAAAACTCAAAGGTGTAATTCAATTAGGTTTGACAGGTACTCCTATCCAATCTCTTTCTGATTTGGGATTCAAACTATTGAAAGTGGATTCGGAAAGCAAGCCAAATTTGGTGATACAGCGAAAGGATAATAGAAGACCAGAAAAAATCATATTACAGCATCAAAAAGCTGTCAAGGGCAGAGCCATTTATAGAGTAAATTCGAAGAAAGCTATTGAAACAGTCGTTCATGAGTTGGTCAAGTTTGAATATAATCCAGAACAAATTGCCGTATTTGAAAGCTCTTTGGAAACGAAGTTAGGGAAGGATTACAAAGGGTTAGTTGTAAATCAGAAATTTGGTGCTGATGTGAAGGTAGTACTCACTACCTCCTTATTGGATGAAGGGCTTAGTGTATATGATGAAGACTTCACCGATGTGGTTTTCATTGAAAATGATTATAGACCAAATCCGCAACCCTTGAAACAATTCATGAACAGGTTTAGGAATCAGGAAGATGGTAGGAGGTATTTTCATTATATGAGGGTTTCGAATGAAGATATTTCAAGAGGGTTTAAAAACACTTTTGAATCCGATAAGGTAATGTTGTCAGAAGAAGAAGGGAAAACGACTTATGGAGCGATGGGTAGTGATGATAAATTCATCAATGGAGATGGTACAGTCAATGAGTATTATTTAGCCAATCATATCTCGGAGAGGTATTTTAATTCGTTTAGCAGGGGGGAGTTCAATGAGTATCTTAATCTCAATTATAACCTTGAGGTTGAAATAGACTGGGATTATCAAATCATGGAGGTTGATTTGCAAGAGCAAAAGGATGATAGGGAAAGTAGAATTTCAGACTTGATTCTAAATCATTTGGATGAAGTTGAATCGGTTGTTCGTGTGCATACACTTGATAAAGTATTGAAACCTAAACTCAAGGTGGGTTACAGGGGTGAGAATGAACAGTTCATCAAAACGAACTTAAGGCGATTTGAAACCATGTTAAAATGGATATTGGAAATCAGAGAATTGGATTTTGACCCGTATAAGATTATACTTTCCAAAGGGAAGTTGGACACGCCCAAAAATGTTCAAGCTAAAATAGAAGTCCTAAAAATGCAAATAGCTTTGATTAGACCTGTCATCAAAAGAGACCACAAGTTAAAATCAAAATATGATAAGTTTCTGGGAGAGGTGCGAAATCTTGAAGTAATTGATAAGACGAAAGTCTTTAGTCTTTGGGAAAAATACGTTGGACTGGAAAAACTCAAACTCTATATCCTCAATCACTTCATTGCCCTAAATACTAAGTGGTTCTATGATGCAAAAAATAGTATGTTTCGAATCAAATCGGAGTATCATGAAATATGGAAAAGGCATTACAGGTCATGGTATGGTTTATTGCCTCATGACAAGGTTCAGTTGTCCATGTTTGAGGGGGATTTTACTTCTTGATTATAATAGATTATGAAAATGTTATTTCCCCCTAAGAATCCTTTAATGACAAGGGTTTTAGTAGCTATTTAACAATTTTTAACAGTCAAAAAAGAACGAGATGTAAAAACAAGTAGAATAGGTTGGGTATTTCTCCTTTTTCTCCCCATCTAACACATCATATCCATTTTACTGCATTGAGATTTCGTCTAATCGTAATAGACACAAGGGTTTCTGTCATTTTGTGATTTGTACATTCCCATTATGGGATGTTTCATAAAATGAAGTTCAGTTATTGAAAATCTACCCAATTTTGGAGGTGAGATTTATAGATTTTACCTTTTTCTCTGGGATTCAAACATGATTATTTCAATCGCTCTGGTTGGGTGTATTTCATATTTGAAGTTTCGAGAAATCATTTTATGCAATTGATTGTAGTCTTCATGTTCTGAAATCCTTTTTAAGCCTTCCAAATAGTTGAGGTATAGTTGAGGTTTGTCAATACCATAAATACTTTTCTTACCTGTCAAATATCTATATATACGACTGTCCCAAATGGCATAATCTTTAGGGTTAATAAAATGCAATAGCTTTGATAGCCCAACTAAAGAGTTGTTAATTGCCTTTTTAAGAACTTCTATTTCCCTAGTGTTCAAAATATGACCGCTTTTGACTGCATTTAACAACTTGAGAACTTCTCCTTTTTTAGCTAAATCTAAATGTATGATAGTGGGCATCCAACCGTAAACAAAATGACTTGATATAACTAGACGGTGTTCATTGATTCCTCCTACAGGAATATGTTCAAAATATTTCAAAAATTCAGGATAGGTTTGAATATAAGAATCATTTTCTGTCAACATGAATTTCTTCGCATCTTTAAGAATTGTTTCAAAGTTTAAGTTCTTCATGGTTTAAAATTGAATTTCAATATTGCTTATAATCTCCTTTTCCTGCAACCACATTTCTCACTCCTCCAACAGGATTCTCAACATCTTTTAGTCTTCTAGGTATTAAGTGCATGTGACAATGAAAGACTGTCTGACCTGCATCTTCACCAACATTAAAACCAATATTGAACCCTGTGATATTATGGTCTTCGCTAGTTAGCTTCTCTTTTAGGGAGTGGGTCAATCGATTGATTGCATTTATCTCTGGTTGGGACAGTTCAAAATAGTCAGCACAATGTCTTTTTGGGATTATCAATACATGCTTTGGGGTAACAGGGTATTTGTCAAAGAAGGCTAGTGCCAGTTCATTTTCAGCAACTATGTTTCTGGTGGTATTACAGAAGATGCAATCTGACTTACGTTCGTCATATTTAACGTCCAAATCCCTGAAATCTGTCTCATCAGTATCACGTTTGTTGGCATTGCATGTGTAACATAGTGCTTGGTAATTGTCAATTGAATCTTCACCTCCATTGTTTTTTGGTACAATATGGTCGACTTCTAGGGCTTTTTCTTCCTTAGATATACCACACAGCTCACAGCGTCCATCAGCACGTTTAAGTACCTCGTATCTAATTGAACCAGAGACAGCCTTTCTGTTTCTTCTCCTGTGTTCCCAAATTTGATTTCCTCTTTTGCTTATGTAGTCACTAATCTTCAAATCACAAAGGGCTATAAGTTCTTGAACTTCACCAGAGGAAAGAGATTCATAGTCATTTAAAGTATAAATGTTCTTGTCCTTCTTTGCAATTTCATTTTTTCGAAGAATCCTTCCAACCATATTGTTTGTTATTCCCTCATAATACTCCACTTGTGAGAAGTCATAACTTAGAATGCTTTGAGCTATGGTCTTCTTGTGTGCTACACCTCCATTTTCCAACAGTACCTTTATCATTACAGGTTGATAGATATGGGACATGCTCATCTTTTTTTCAATGAAGTCTTTTAGTTCACTCATTGTGTGAAAATATTGAATAGATGTTTACAAGGCAACTGCACCAGATGACATTTTCTACTGGTTGTTGAGACTTATTTGGTTGCTAGTACTATTTGAGGATAACCCCATCAATTGGAAAACGGAATTTTAAAGTACCCCCTCCTCGATTTAAGAAATCATGTTTGAGACATATTTTGGTAAAATGGTTACTATAAATATTAGATTATACTCGGTTATTGATTAATTAAATAATGAATTTGTGTAAATTGGAAAACCATTAACATTTAATATTACCGAAATGCAAGCGAACATTTTCACCCATAAATTCAATATTATTATGATTGTTTTGATTATGATATTTAATTTTTCATGTAGTCAAGAATCTAGTGAAGTGGAATCAAATGAGAATGTTGAAGATAATTCTAATTCAGAAGTTGATGATTCTGATAATGGGGATGATGTTGAGATTATTTTTGAAGTTGAGGCAATTGCTCCAAACTATGGGTATAAAGGGGATGAAATAACATTGATATTGAATACAAATATACCTGCCAATTCAAAAGTTGATGTATTTATTGGTAATAACAAAGCTGCAATAAAGGAAATAAATGGAACTAATATAACTTTCATTCTCCCGGACAATGAAATGAATTATTCTCACAGCTTATTTATTAATGATGTTGAGGTTGCGGGCTTTAATTATTTCTATTATCAAAATCAGTTATTTGATTGTACAGATTGTTATGAACAAGTTTATGATTTTGAGGATGATGAAGCAGAATCAGGTATTGGGGATGTTTATGAAAACGATGAAGAACAGTCCTTCTATTTGAGTGTTGCAAGAAATAATAACTACGATTACAAAACTTATTTAGTTGAAACCGATAAATATCTCAAAAAGGTATCAAAGACTTTATTATTCGACTCTAAATTGATTTCAAAGGCTATTTTCGAAGCCGATAGGTTTGTAGTTAGTAATAGTGAAGGTGTTTTTGCATTTGATTATACTGGAAGCATGATTTGGTCGTATGAAACGGAAATTATTGATGCAGGTATGACGAGTACATATATTGGGTATACAAAAAAAAGTGTATTAAAACACAATGGGTTTTATTATGTAATAAAAAATGCCCAAGAAAACTACCCTACAACACCATCTCAAATTGAAGTGGTCAAATTGAATAGTAATGGTCAATTTGTAAACTCCATTTATATACCAAATGCAAAGGGAGGGCAAGACCCAGTAACGTATGAAAATGCACAAACCGCAAATGAAATATTTTTGTTGGACAACAAAATTGTTGTGACATTTAATTATTGCTGTCTAGGTGACCATAATTCACAGGGGGGGCATGCTATAATTGATGATTATGACAATATAGTGTTCAATTCAGAAAATGAGACACAAATAAACTCTACTAATGTTTTCGTTCAGGATGATGCATTTTATTTCTTTAGAAATATATATGGTTCAACTTTCGAATTAGTTAAGATTGTTATGGATTCTGAAAATTATTTCCAAATTGAATTTACAAGAAATCTTGAAGGTGGGCTAATTGAATATTACAATGGTAAATATTTCATTTATGTTCACGAAGTTGGATTGTTGGTATTTGGTGATAATAGTTTTTCAAATCCAAGTTTTTTTATTCCAGATTCAATCGAGAATGAAAATTATGATGGACTTTTTGTGGACTTGAAAGTCATAAATAATCATTTATACCTTTTTGGTCAAAGGACTATTGGTGGTGCAATAATTTACAAGGACTTATTAGGTAAGTTTGATTTGGATTATCTATTGAGTCAATAACTTATAGTCTGTCATCATTTGTTTTTGAAATTGAGGTACTTTGATAATGTTGATTTATAAGTAATAGGGAATTTCTTTAGCAATATTTTCAATTCAAAATTAGTCTTTTGACTTTCTGAACTGTACCCAAACTTACATCACATAGTTTAGCTGTATTTCTCATAGAATGCCCTTCCTTTAATCGTTTTTGTACGTTTGAATACTTGGAAAGGAAAACATCTTTTGGTTCACTAGAGCCTCTTAAACGTCCTTTATAAACTCCTTTTGCCTTTGCAATAGCAATTCCTTCACGCTGTCTTTCCAGAAGCGTCTCACGCTCCATTTCTGCTATATTGGCTAAAACAGATATTATCAACTTGAATGCAGAATTTGGTGACCCAATTTAGCAACATCGTCAAAATACAATAATTTTATTACTACTAATAAAGTTTGATTAGGGTTTGAAAGATTTGCTTTTGTAATCTTTGTTTTATGTTTCCATGTCTTCACATCTTCTTCTGGAAACAAAGATTCAAAGAACCTAGATGGTGAGCCAGAGAGATATTTTATGGTTTCTCCTTGATTAAGTGAAAAAATAGCATCATACATTATTATTCTTGAAGCGGTTCTGTATCCACTATTTTTTAATGAGTACTTTAAATAATAATAATTTGAAATTGAATCAAATACTAGTTTTAGGTCATTTGTGTTAATTTTAATGAAAGGTCTTTTTGAATTGAATGCCCTACTTTCAAGTTCAACCAATTTTTCTGATTCTTTTACCGCGTTCTCCAAAAGACTGAGTTGAGATTTGGTAGAAATCTTAACAGAGTCTAAAACGCTGTCTAGTGCAACAATTTGATTTCGAGTTGTTTCTATGGTTTTTAAATTGTTAGAAAGTCCAATGTTAAGTTCATCTGTTCTTTTAAGGGTCATCTTGGCTGTTGATAATAACTCCAACTCATCTTGCCTATCATTATAGGCGTTGATTATAGATAGGAAAAGAAATAGGAAAGCAATAATTTGATAACCTAAGGTTTTCAATTGACTTGTGGAATTGTCCACTTTGGCGATTAAGTTGAGTTCTCTAGCAGCAAAAAAACCAGAGATAACAATAAGGAGTACATTTACAAACATTGCAATACGTGAATATTAGAATTTGGGAGTTTAAAATAAGGATTAATAATAACCTAACAGACTGTTCTTGTCGAATATAGGCTCAATTCTTGTTTGTATTATTAACCAAAGGTTATTGAATGTGGTTTTTAAAGCTAGGGTCTTATTTATTCCCCTGCTCTTATCCATTTACCATCCCTTACTAATTTATCCATTTGAGACATAATGGTTAGTTCATCAAGTATTTTTTGATGTTCAGTGTCTTTAACCTCATTGGGAAGCCCTCTTTGATATTTGTGGTTGATAGAGGTAGGTTTATGACCCAACAGCGATTCTACTACTAAATCATGTATTAAAAGATTTCCCGCAATTGTTCTAAAGATGTATCTGGGTGTTTTGGTGGAAAAATGAGGTTTGATGCCCATTACTTTTGATATGCGTTTTAAAGTAGCCCCATATAGTCTATGTGTGTATTTGTCTGTGTTTGGGTCGGGTAGGAACGAGAAAACTCTATCACTTTCCTTGTCTCCATGTTTCTCAATCACTTTTAGTGCAAACGCGCTCAACATGTTGTCTACTGTTCTTCCACCTTCGGCTTTGTTTCGGTTTTTAAATCGTTTAAATACCAATCTTCCATTTTGGATATTATCCCATTTTAGATTGGCAACATCGATAAAATCATGACCTCCAATGTGTATTTGAAACATAAAAATGTCTATGGCACGTTGCATATTTCTCTTGGTGGCTTTTGTTGCATTAGGATGCTCAAAGTGTAGCAAAGACTTCACATCACCAATATTCCATCTTTTGGCTTGGTGTTCAGGACTGGGAATATTCTTGATTAACCCTTTAAATGGTTCAGTTTGTTTAACTTCAAGATTCATTCTTCTTTTAGCCTCATTGTGGATTATTCTCATAGACCTTAGGTAGTATGATATACCTCCTTCCTTTGTTCCACTTTTTAGTTTGTGTAAACGATATTTCACAGCCCATTTGTAGGTTATGTCGTTTAAACCAAAGGGATTCTCTCCCATATAACTCTTGACTTCCCTTTTTGCAGCTTTTAGGTTTTCCGTTTTCTTACCTTCAATCTCACGTTCTTTAATCAATTCATCTGTAAATTCATAGAAATCAATGAAAGCAATATGCTCATCTAATTTCTTCCTCATAGCCCAAACTTCAAGGTCGCTCTCCTTTTGGAGTTGAACAAAAACATCGTCAATTGGTAAGTGCTTTACAGGTTCAATCCTCACAAGCAATTTGCTTAAGGCTTCTTGTGCCTCCGCAGTTATTTTTGTTTTGCTTTTTTGATACTGTTTGAGGGATATATATTTGCGTTTTTGGGAAATAGTACAGTATATTTGCAGCTTGACTGGATAGCCCTTTTTGGTTTTTCTGCGTGTGTCAACAAATATTGAAGCTAATAACATTTTGCACAAGATTTGCACACAAATTAGTAAATATTCAGTCAAATGCTCTTTACATAAACGAATAAAATTTCAAATAGTTAGCATTAATTATCTGAAATTCAGTTAAAAAGCATTTTCGGGATGTGGCGCAGTCTGGTAGCGTACACGCATGGGGTGCGTGTGGTCGCTGGTTCGAATCCAGTCATCCCGACGAACCACTAAATAGGTGGTATCAAAGCACTGTCAACTGACTGATTGACAGTGCTTTTTGTTTTTATTGCATTCATTTGAATTCATTTAAAACCATATAAAAGGTGTAGAGTTCGGTGAATGGTTCGGTACGTTCATTGTGCATAATTTAGATAGCGTTTGACGCTGTTCATGGGTGTTTTGCAAACCTTTTTTGTCAAACCCAAAAGTTATGTATTATGCGCAATTCCAATACTTTAAAAGTACTTCTCTTCACACGGGACATTACCAATAATCCCCAAAAGCTGACCATTTATGCCCGCATCACCGTCAACGGAAAACGTGCAGAAATCAGTCTTAAACGTTATACCTCGGTGAATGAATGGGACGAAAACAAAGGAAGGCTCCATGGTCTAACCCACAAGGCCCGTTTATTGAACAGCTACCTTGATGAGGTCTATGCTGCAATCATGGACACCCACAAGGTATTGTTGCGGGAAGAAAAGGTAATCACGGCACAGGCCATTAAGGCCCGTTATCTAGGGCAGGACGAGCAACATAATACCCTACTTGAACTTATCGAGTATCATAACAAAACACAAAAGAGTGTACTCCGCCCCGGAACAATGAAGAACTATTATGGGACCAAAAAGTATCTCTTTCGTTTTTTGGAATCCAAATACAAACTCCCCGACATCCGATTGAAACAATTGAACTATAAATTCATCACTGATTTTGAACACTATCTATTGAACGGCCCACATCTCCAAAAGGGAAAAAAATGTACCAATAATGGGGCCATGAAACACTTGGAGCGTTTGATGAAAATGGTCAAGCTGGGTGTTAAGTTGGAATGGTTAGAGAAAGACCCTTTCATTAACTATAAGCTCCGCTTTCATAAAACGGAACGCAGTTATCTAACGGAAAGGGAACTTAGGCTCATTGAAGAAACGGACTTCACTGGGGCAGGCTATGAAAAGGTCAAGGATGCATTCCTTTTCGCCTGTTATACTGGCCTATCCTATATCGATGTCCGGGAACTTGAAAAGAATCAACTGGTTTTGGGTATTGATGGAAACCAATGGATCTATACCAAAAGGGAAAAAACATCGGAAAGTGTAAAACTGCCCCTATTGCCCAAAGCAAAAGAAATCATTGAAAAGTATTGGGACAGTCCAGAGACTGATACCAAAGTGCTCCCTGTACTCTCCAACCAGAAGACAAACAAATATCTAAAGGAAATTGCCAAGGCCTGTGGTATTTACAAAACCATATCCTTTCATTCGGCCAGGCACACTTTTGCAACAACGGTAACCCTTTCCAATGGAGTGCCGATAGAAACCGTTTCAAAAATGCTCGGCCACACAAAATTGTCCACTACCCAGATCTATGCAAGGGTACTGGAGCATAAAATAGGGGAGGACATGCAAAACCTTATAAATCATATGGAAATCAAAAAAGCAGCCGAAGGATGATAAGGCTGTATTTATTCGGTCCCGCTTGCGGGACGAAGGAATAGCAAGAGGGTGATGCGCAAATTGCGCCATCACGGTTGTTTTCGGGTCTTCAACAAGTTGAAAACCAGTTAATTGAATTGATTTTGGAATACTGTGCAAAATCTGGGGCTACAGTAGACTTTTCCAAAATCTACAGTAAATCCTTTGGGAAGCCCTGTAAACACTGGAAATTTTTGACGCAAAAATTGACGCAATTTCACTAAAAAATAATATTCGGCCCATGGAAAAGCAATCAACGAATGGTAGAACAAAGAAAGGAACCAATGGTTATTCCAACATCACGGTGAAGAAAGAAACGGCCACACGCTTTCGCAGTTATTCCAAAAGGTTCAACAAATCCCATAGTGAGGTACTTGACGGGATGATATGCCACTTCAAGGAGAACCACCTTGATCCTTTTGGCGAGGGAACAAAGATCATCCTTGATGGCATCAAAAAATTGGAGCGTCAGATGATGAAGAAATTCGATAGGCTCATTGCCATCATCAAGAACATGGAAAAGACGAGTATCCGGCCGACCTTTGAAATGATGCTGATACTTTACGAGGCCTATGTAAAGGATGGCAGGAAACCGAGACGTGAACCAGTCCAATTGCAGGAAGAGCGAATGGATTTTCTGGAGCCTAGGAATACCGTTCCAAAAATGGAGCATGATAGAATGCTGCAAGAATTTGAAAGCTATAAAAAGCATTGTAATGAAATCCTCCATAACGTGGAGAAGGTGGAGCCTATGATGGGAAAACCCTATCTGAAGATCAATATGGGTATCGGGGATTTTGAAAGCTTGAAAAATCAATTAAGATAACGCTAATGTACGTCACCATCTCAGCACAGAAAATGGGCAGTACCTACAACTCCAGTGTGGGCAACTATGTGGAATATCTGGAAAAGGAAAACGAGGACAGATTACCTGAACAAAGGGAAGAGTTCTTTGACCAAGAAAACGACAGCGTAAGCCCTCAAACGGTCATCGATGAAATAGATGCCAATACGGCCAAACTAAGGCAGAAGGACCCGAAATTCTATTCCATAGTGGTCAGTCCCAACAAAAGAGAATTACAAGCAATTGGAAATGATCCAAACATCCTAAGGGAATACACTAGGAAACTAATGGAGGACTATGCCAAGAGTTTCCATCGCAACCAAGAGGTCAAGGCCGAGAACTTGAAATATTATGCCAAGATTGAACATGAACGTACCTATCGTGGCTTTGACAAACAGGTTCAGGAAAATGCACCATATCGAGGTGAAATAGCAAGGCTCAGGAACGAGATACGGAAAGTGGAACGGGGCGAATCCATGGGGAATGTCAATGAGCTCGAAAAAAGGATCAAAGAGCAAATGAGATTGGCCCCACACAAACAGAACGGGCAATTGGTGGCGGCAGGAATGCAAAAGGAAGGGCCACAGACCCATATCCATATCATAGTCAGTAGAAGGGACGTTACGAACACCTACACACTTTCCCCGATGGCCAAGCACAAGGCATCCGAGGTTGAATTAAATGGAAAGACGATCAAGAGAGGGTTTGATCGGGACAACTTTTACCAAGCAACGGAGAAGACCTTTGACAGGACAACAGGCTTCAAAAGGAACTATGTGGAATCCTATGCAGGAAGAAAGGCCCATGCCAAAGAACCGGGAAAGTTCTTTGCCAAGGTGATGGGACTGCCCACCAAGGAAAAGGACATGGCCTTTAAGCTCCTAAAGACAATGGGGGTCAAAGCACCCAACATACCGACCAATAAAGTACAGATGGCAGTCAAGATCATCAAGGCACTTGGAAAGGGTATCAATCGGGCCAGGGGCACAGGTGAGGATATGGGCTATTGAAAACCAAAAAGTAGGTTGCGCCCTATCGGATTTTTGTTTTACGCTTATCTACCGGAACACTACAAAAACCCGATAGGATCCATGCGCAAAAGTTGGGGGTAAGATTTGGGGTTCTTGTTCTTAGATTTTTAAATAGTACACTTTTAGTTGACGTAGTTACACTAAGGTCCAAGGCGAAACTATCAGTATTCCAATTGATAGAGACCTGGTACAATAGAAGGAGGATACACTCGACATTGCACTATAAAACGATAGAGGGATTTGAAAACGAAATGTATAATCAAAAATCAGCGGCATGACTCTTAACTGATTGTCCACTTTTTTGTTTCAAGTTCACCTTATATTTTCTAACTTATTTAAACCGCAACATGGACTCCAAAATGCCGTTTATTTCATTCCTTTTTTGCCGTGAGACGGGGATTTCCCTATCGTCTTTCATCAACACGGTGCCCCCATCCTTTTTCAAAATGCCCTTGACAAATTGGGGGTTGATCAAATGGGATTGGTGCACACGCAGGAAGCCATAGTCCTGTAACATTTCCTCAATTTCTTTCAGTGTTCGGCAAATGAGCAGTTTGTTCCCATCATCGAAGAGAAAGTTCGTGTAGTTGTTGTCCGATTCACAACGCACAATGTCCCTGATCTCAACAATATGGTATCCGGCACCGGTGGGCAGGGCAATCTTGGATAGGTCCTTCACCGTGCCCTTCAGATTGTGCCGCAATAGTTCCCATTGTTCAGGATAGGTTTTCTTGCGGCGTTTTTCCCAATTTGACAATGCCTGCACTATACTTTTTTCGGTAATGGGCTTTAACAGATAATTGATGGCGCTGTACTGAAACGCCCGAATGGCATATTGGTCATAGGCCGTCGTGAAAATAATATCAAAATCGATGGGCAGGATTTTGTCCAGCAGCGCAAAACCGTTCAGGTTGGGCATCTCAATGTCCAGGAACAAAAGATCGGGGGTATGGGCTTGAAGATACTCCAAACCTTGGATGGAGTTGCAGAACGTCCCCGCGATCTTGTAGTCGGGATGCACCTTGGTGATGAGGTTTTTCAATACGTTCACGCAGTGCATTTCGTCATCGATGATAATGATATTGGCCATGGTTATCCGTTATAGGTTATGGTTATGCGGGTGCCCTCTGGCATGCCCTTGTCGTTTTCAAGATCCAAAATGTCCAGGTGCATTTTGGCCTCGCTGATATGGTTGTAGAGGGACAATCGCTCTTGGGTGATGCGTGTCCCCGCAGATGGATGTGTCTTTTTGGCTTTGCCACTTTCCTTTCGCCCAACTCCATTGTCCTCGATGGTGATCTGAAGTTGCTGTGAGGTGTCGAACGTGACCGAAAGTTTTTTTTCGGGCTTTCCGCTGGGATGCAGCCCGTGCCATATAGCATTTTCCACAAAGGGCTGCAACAATAGGGGAGGGATGGTAAATTGTGAGAGTGCCTCGCGCGAGTCACACTGGAAGGTATAGGAGAAATCCTCGCCCAAACGACTTTTTTCCAAGGAGAGGTAGAGTTCCAGCATCTCCAGTTCCTCTTCCACGGTAATGGTATTTTTGCTGCTGTTCTGTAATATCGTGCGGAGCAGCACCGAAAAATTGTCCAGATATTGGATGGCATCCTCCTCCCGTGACAACATCACAAGGTTTTTGAGGGCATTGAGACTGTTGAAAATGAAATGGGGGTTCATCTGGGAGCGAAGGGCCAACATTTTCATATCGCGGAGACGTTCAGCAAAGGATCTCTTGATCTGTTCTTCCTTTTGCTTTTCCATTTCCGAATAGAGCTTGATCAACTCTTCGGTTTTTTGCTGTACCTGCTCGTCCAGTTCCTTGCGCATCTTTTCCTCCATGATCTGGTTCTGTTGCAGTTGCTCGATCAATTTTTGGCTGGCCCTGTCCTTTTCCTTTTGGATGAGGAAGACCTTTTCCCCAAGCGCTATGGAGAAGCAGAACACTTCGCCCAGAAGCCCTGCTTGGAAGATGATGTGCTGTGCGTGTGGAAAATTGAACATACCATCCGGCACCAAATGCAATTTGTTGTAGTGAATAAAGGAGGAAACAAGAGCACCGATAAAAAACAGGCTCTGTCCCAACACAAAATATTTCATGAGCGGATGCTTCACTTTAAATATAATCCAAATGAATAGGGCAACATTCAGTGGCAGGACAATGAGGCGGACAATTAAGGATGCCATTGACCTGGTTTCACTGTACAAACCTTGATGAAAGATGAGAATTATATTGAGTAGGGCATATGTAAAACAGAGAATGGCCAAACCCACCAAAGCCTTTGATAGGTTTTGGTCAAAGGTTTTGATTTCCAGTAAATAAAGGATAAAGAAAATGTAAAAACCTATAAAGGTAAACTGGGCTGTTTCTATGGCGGTGTTGGAAAGTTGTGGTGCATACATTCCGAGGTTCCCTACCGTTGCCAGAGTGGCTTGCAATATCGCAAAGGCATATAAAATTTGAAAGAAAAGATAGCCGAGATAATAGAAATAGACCCGCTTGCGCAAGCGAAACCAAAAGGCCAAGGCAAATACAAGGATACAGCAGAGCGAAATGATATAGGTATAGATAAAGGCGATGGAAGGGGCTTCCTCTGATCTGACCCCGTCCATAAAATCCAAATAGTCGGGCCTGGAATACAAGATCGGCATGTTGGTACGGCCCGTTTTGTAGTCATTGACGATACGGATATAGCATAGGGACCGCTGCAAGGGCAATAGTTCCAATGCTGTAAAAAAATACCATTTGGGCTCGGAACGTTCTCCCAAGGGGATTAAGTAACCATTTTTGAAATGCTCGAATTCCCCATCATTTTGCAGGTACAAATCCATGTGGAAACCGCTGTAAAAGAGGTAAGTGCTAAGCGAATCATGTGTGGTGTTTTCAAGCGGGAACTTGATCCAGATTGCCGTTTCCGGGGTGGTGGCAAAAGAGGAATCATACGCTTTCCAGCCGTCGGTTTTCAAGATTTTATCAAGGGATTCCTCCCGACTGCTCCGCAAAGCCTGAACTTCCGGATGGCCCACAAGGTCCACTCGAGAAGGAAGGGAATCGGCCCTGATCTGTGCGGAAAGGGAACACAGCCCCGCAAGGAGAAAAACAATGACCAGGGCTATTTTTTTCATTTTTCTATGTTTGAAATCGCATCGGCAGGAAAGACCAGGTTGTCAGGGCCTCCAATGATTCCTCCAATATATAAAATGATTCCATCCCCTGCACCACAAATTAGGGTTTGGTCATTGTGGACTAGAATTTGGTACCTAAAGACACCATTCCCGAATTCTAAGTTGGACAGGCCAAATTCTAAATCAGGGTTTTTGGGGGAAGTGTTAACGGCTAAGTTTGTTTTCATTAGACATTTCAAAAAACCTCAACATGAAAACCACACGATTTTACACTCTATTTTTATATATGGCGGTATTGCTCCTTGCGTCATGCAGCGAGGAAACCGTCACGGGTCCCCAAGGTGAAACCGGGGAAACAGGTCCCATGGGCCCCCAGGGCATTCCCGGAAAGGATGGGGCACTCATCCTATTTGGCAATGGTGCTCCCACGGAAACCTTGGGCAACAACGGCGATATGTACCTGGACAGGGCGGGCAGTGAACTGTACGGGCCCAAAAACGATACCGGTTGGGGCACCCCCTTGCAATTGACAGGGGAAAAGGGCGATCAGGGCGATGCCGGAACGCCAGGTAGCAAATTTTTGAGCGGCACGGCAAATCCATCGACCGGGGAAGGGGCCGAAGGAGATTACTTCCTCAACCAAGAATCCGGTGACCTTTTTGGTCCCAAGTCGGCTTCCGGATGGGGCACCCCCATCAACCTCAAGGGCACGGCCAATGTAGTGGCCAGTACTTGGATGGATTGGAAAACATGGAACGGTACAAATCCATATTACAGAGAGGCAACATATGATATTCCTGCGCCCATATTGAATGCCGTTGGGTATACTTCATTGGGAAACATGCTGTCCGATGGAGGTGTATTCTTGGTATATTTCACTGATCCTGGAGGGTATCAGCAAATTCCAACGCCCTTTATCGGAAGTATTGATAACTGGCAGGCTTTCTGGTATGCAAGAACGGGGAACTTTAGCACGTTCTATTTTGTTTTAGAATCCCTTGGATCATCATCTCTTCCACCATTCATGATAGACTTGTACAATGGCAAAAAAATCCGCTATGTGCTGATACCTGCCGGTATTCAGATAAATGCTGCCAAGGCCGGGGAAAAGGAGTTTATGGATGCAAAGGCATGGCAGCAAATGGACTATGACGAGGTAAAGGAATTGTTGGGGCTGCCGGATTGATCCGGTCGGCCATGGGGCATGTCCATACCATTCTTTATCAAAACAGAATTATCACTAATTAGTATACCTATGAAATATCCGTTGGCAAAATTTTTAAACTTCCCGATAATTATCGGGACGAAAATGATTACCTGGATATTACATCTGACCGAATAAAAAAAACAATAAATATAAACAGATGAAAACGACAACAAAAATCATGTATTTGTTCACCCTGGCCATAATAACGGGCAGTTGTTCCTCTGACGGGAATGATGACCCACAATATAACCTAGATGCGCTGCAGGGAAAATGGTACCGGGTAGGGGGCAACAACCCGGATGCCAACGGTATGGAAGTCACGGTCACCAATGATCAGGGCATCATAACCAATCCGGCAAATACCAGTTTACAATTGAACAATATTAAATGGAAAGACATAGAGGCCACAGGGGAAACCAATTATGAACACGGTGAACTGGGTTCCGACGGAAATTATTACAACGGGTCCATGGAAATGGGCCAGGACGATACCTTGAGGATCCGGGTCAATAGTTCCGGGGCCGGCAATGTGCAAAAATGGGTCAGGACCTTTATAGCTCCCTATACCGAACTGCACGAATGCGAGCCCTACGAACCGGATGCTTTTTCCATGGATCATGATGACCTTTGGTCGGAGCCCAACGAAGAGGATGAATTTCCTGGACTGCTCCCGGTATCAACGGATCCGGCCGGAGGGTATTATATCGTTACCTTGGAATCAACAGGGCCCCTACCTTCCCAACCGTGGATAGATATTTCGGTTGCTGGCGAAGAAGTTCCCGTCATCAACGGTTCGTCCGCTGGAACCGATACCCCCCTTACCAGAAAAGTGGCCTTTTCGGCGCATCCCGGCATTGCCTATGACGTCATGGCAAAACCTTTTTACAATGCATCACCATCATCGGATGTTTATCCTGAAC
>JAAEZN010000016.1:0-317 GCA_018222835.1 Algicola sp.
GGACATGGGCTACTGAAATCCAAGAAGTAGGTTGCGCCCTATCGGGTTTTTGCTTTACGCTTATCTTCCCGAACGCTACAAAAACCCGACAGGATCCATGCGCAAAAGTTGGGGTAAGGATTTGGGGTATCAAAAGAATTATATTACTATTACAATTAATGAAATGACATATAAGCTCTAATTATTTGCTGTACTTCCATTCCAAAAAGGACTTATTCCAAATACTGCTTCAAAATTCCAATTTTGGAGGAGCTTCTTAACCTGGCCAAGGCATTTACTTTTGTTTGTCTGACCCTCTCTTTTGTAAGGTCCAAATT
>JAAEZN010000016.1:327-48793 GCA_018222835.1 Algicola sp.
AGATAAAATATCCAAAATACCATCAATTTCCAATTGTAACGAACTATTGATCAACTTCTGTTCTGGGCTGCCAAACTCATCGGAACGCATTACGTCATGCAGGTTTAGACCTCCATCCCCAATCATCAATGGTTCATCCATTGAAAGGGGCCAGGAAGAGTGCTTTAAGCATATTTGAATCTCCGATAGTGAAAAATCGATCAGTTCAGCTATTTCATCTGCTGTTGGTGGTCTTTGGTGAACTTGTTCAAAATGGGAAGAAACATTTTTTATCTTATTGATCACGTTGATTTTGTTCAAGGGCAATCTGACCATCCTTGATTTTTCCGTAAGCGCCTGTATTATTCCCTGGCGTATCCACCACACTGCATAGGAAATGAACTTGAAACCACGTGTCTCATCAAATTTGGATGCTGCTCTGACTAACCCAACATTCCCTTCATTAATGAGATCATGCAAATTGAGCCCCCTTGATTGGTACTGTTTCGCTACGGACACAACAAATCGTAAATTGGCGGACACCAACTTTTCTAGAGCTTCGTTATCTCCTTGCCTTATGCGAACTGCCAAATCAACCTCTTCCTCTTCGGTTACCATTGGAATTCGACTTATATCACTAAGATACTTGTTCAGGGAAAGGGTATCCCTTGTTGTTATTTGCTTTGATATGGTAAGAGATCTCATAGGTTTTGTTTTTCATTAGGCCATCGTCCTTACATAAATCAAGTTTCCATTGCCCTTTGGATTTTTTCTAGACCCTATTTCGATTTGACCGATGGATTTGACCAAAGGTGTAAGTTTTCGGAACCCATAGTTTCTTGCATCAAAATTGGGTTGTTTCTTTTGCAACAACGTCCCTACCTCACCCAAGAAGGCCCAACCTTCCTCATCCTCCACATCGGCAATGGTGGAAAGTATAAGATCAATAACCTTTGGGGTGATTTTATCAATCTTGTTTTTATCACTTTTCTCAGGAGTATTGGACTCTCCCACATGGGTCTTATGAAGTATCTCAAGGTATATGAACTTGTCGCATGAAACGATAAAGGGGTCTGGGGTCTTTCGTTCCCCAATGCCAAAAACTGTCATTCCCGCCTCTCTTAGCCGTATGGCCAGCCGCGTAAAATCACTGTCACTGGAAACTAGGGAAAAACCATTCACCTTACCGGAATACAGTATATCCATTGCATCAATGATCATGGCACTGTCCGTTGAATTCTTACCGGTGGTATACCCATATTGTTGCACAGGGGTAATGGCATTTTTTAAAAGGACATCTTTCCATTTTGTCAAACTTGGCTTTGTCCAATCACCATAGATTCTTTTGATACTTGGATTCCCATATTTGGCAATCTCTTCCAACATTTCCTTCACATATTTGGAAGGGATATTGTCACCGTCTATTAAGACGGCTAGGTTTAAATCTTTGTCCATAAAATCACTCCTCATTCTTTTTTAAATATTCCTTTCTATGGATTGCCTTTTTCAGGCCCTCCCTTCTCTCCTCGGATTTTTTAGTAAACTCCTGATTGTCCCTGATACGTTTCAATTGTTGGGTGTTCCTCACCTTGTTCCTATACCTTTTTAAGGCTCTTTCTATGTTCTCGCCTGGAACTATCTTAATTATCAGCATATTTTCTTGTCATTACTTATTATTTAAATCCTGCCATTAAGGGCCAATATTTACACATTGGACTCTTTTTCAGGGATATGGCGGATTCCCTGGCATATACAAAATTTTGGACTTTGACCTGTTTGGTCTGGTCTTAAAAATGTGAATATTGGTTCAAGCAAAAAATAACTAAGAAGTGGCCCTTTGTGAATTGTAAATGGGAAAGGGGAGGGCTATCTTTTTATTTAAGGATTGGAGCAATCATCGTCCATAACCCGTGATGCGCTGTAAAGGAAAGGATTTAAATTGGAATTGAACCCGTTTGTTCCGTTTATTTTATGATAAGGAATCATCCGATTTTTAATGTGGAAAATCATTTTTTTGATTCCAATGGCAATTCAATCTGTAAAACAATTCGCGCCTCAAAATACTTATTTTCAACAATTAACACAGTATTGGGGAATGCTGACCAAATAAATGGTAAGTTTGTGAGGTTAAAATTCAGAAAGCCCAAGTCAATTTAGTCTTCGCAGATCCTCGATTCATTTTCAGCTCTCTTCTTTTTAATTTATAACGTAGTCAAATATTTTAAGCCAAACGTTAAGGATGGTGACGCCTTTATGGATTCGGACGATTATGTAATGGTCCCCATATTTGGATAATTCTTCAACATGCCCATGCCAATTGCGCTTATCAATTATCCCTTTATATCACATGCGTGAGCAATACCAAACCGCAATTAATGGCATTAACAAGCCAAGATTTTCAAAAAATTCAAATTCTGATTTTTCAAAAACCCTAAGAAACCGGGTCAGCACCTATTTTAAAACAAACAATATCAGTAGACATGCCAACAAAAGTATGGTTTTGAAGACCATGGTCATGCTCACTGTTTATTTTGTCCCCTTGATTTTCATAAACATAGGGATGGTTTCCGCTCCCTTGTTACTTTTTGGTATTTATATAATAAGTGGAATAGGAATGGCCGGAATAGGAATGGGCATTATGCACGATGCCATCCATGGATCTTACTCCAAAAACCAAAAAGTGAACACATATCTTGGGTACACCATGAACCTCATAGGAGGTAACGCCGCTGTTTGGAAAATCCAACACAATGTACTCCATCATACCTATACCAATATAGAGGGGGCCGACGATGACATCAACGCTCCTTTTTTCCTTCGGTTTTCCCCACATGCCAAAAAAAATGGCCTCCATAGATTCCAATATTTGTATGTATGGTTCTTTTATGGCCTATCCACGGTCTCTTGGATAACCACCAAAGACTTCATAAGATTTGATCGGTATCGGAAAATGGGATTCTTCAACAGAAAGAATGGTTATAGAAATGCACTCATGAAGATTGTTGGATGGA
Source organism: Algicola sp. (assembly GCA_018222835.1). Taxonomy (GTDB): domain Bacteria; phylum Bacteroidota; class Bacteroidia; order Flavobacteriales; family Flavobacteriaceae; genus Flagellimonas. The sequence goes on from JAAEZN010000016.1 coordinate 3,318, forward strand.
AGTTGATCTACTTTTCGTATGCCTTGATTATACCCTTGTTGGTCGTGCCTCTGGCCCCATGGATCATCGTTCTGGCTTTTCTCAGCATGCATTTTGTTACAGGTCTACTGATAAGCATCGTATTTCAAGTGGCGCACATCATGCCAAATACGGAATTTCCGTTGCCTAATGAAGATGGGGTAATTTCAAGTGACTGGGCAGACCACCAACTGGCCACAACAACTAATTTTTCTCCCAAAAGCAGGATATTTTCATGGCTGATTGGTGGGTTGAACTATCAGGTGGAGCATCATCTATTGCCCAATGTCTGTCATATCCATTACAGAAAAATATCTAGTATCGTAGCAGATACTGCCAAGGAATTTGGGATTCCTTATAATACAAAAAGAACATTTATCGCCGCCATTATCGACCATATTGGAGTTTTACGAAAGTTAGGAAAGGTACAACCTGTTCATACCTGATAGAGGGGTCATAATAAAACAACAAATAAAAACAAACATTGAATAGAATATTAATTTTAAACATAAAGTAATGCAAGAAGGAACAGTAAAATTTTTTAACGAAGCAAAGGGTTTTGGCTTTATTCAGCCCAATGATTCCAATGATGATGTATTTGTGCACCAAACTGGTCTCATAGATAAAATCCGTGAAAACGATAAGGTGAAATATACAATGGAAAGAGGCCAGAAGGGCATGAACGCCGTAAATGTCGAATTATTGATCAGTTAGATTCTATAATCCAAGAACAATAAAAACCATCTTTAAAAGATGGTTTTTTTTATGGGAACTTTTTCCAATTCATCGTAAACCCTTTACCAAAAAAGAATAGGCCTCAGTAACCTTGGAATTCTGATTTGTCGTATACTGATCAAGCTAAAAAAATAAAAATGCCAGAACAGTTACGCAAACAGAAATGAAAAGAGTAGTTGAATTGAAAGTGCTGTATAACCAATTGTGAGCCAACCTCCCCCCCCAGTTTCATAGAATGGTCATAGTAATTGTATTGGTGCTTTTCAATCATAAAATACCTATAAAAACCTCTTAAACAGCTTATTATGAAATGAATCAGAATGAACTTGGCAATTATTGACTCCATAACAAAATTCAATTATGTTGCTTTTTTATTATCGATATGCCACTTATATAGGGGCGAAGCTCACTATCAAAATAAAGCAACTCATTAGCCGTTGAATCATTTTGAATGGCGCAGTGGTAGATTTTACGTATGTACAATCGTACTACAAGAAGGACACTGGGCCGTACCTTTGCGTAAACAAGATCTCCTTTTTTATATCTTTTTGTCATGTTATTCTTTTTCATTGGCAATGTTTTATGTAGATGAAATCGATACGTCATTCATTTTTTATAGTGGTACATAACATCTTAAATTTATGATTTGCTTCAAAGGAGCAGAGTGTAAATGCAGGTATAATTATGGAATCCCCACTCCGCATAAAAGTAGAATTGCCGTTTATGACGACCTCGGCCTTTCCTTCAATGATATGGATGAATCGAATAAAAGGTGATTCATTATGAGACAACACCTTACCAAAATCAAATGCGAAAGCCTGTATGATACAGTTGTTCTGGACACTTATGTTTTTTACCACGATGGCATTGGAATTGAACTCCAGTATATCCGCTAAGTTAAATGTCTTGGATTCCTCAAACTCACCCTTTTCCATATTTAAAATAATATAAGATTAGTATCTCCCCTTATTCCGATCTATTTTTGGCATTTCGCTTGGCCTTTTTGGCTGCCTTTTTTTCTTTAGGGGTCTTTGAAGGTGGTGTTTTTCCTGACTTTTTCTTTCCTTCTCTTTCTTTTGACATAGTGTATTTATTTAAGTTATCATTACTTTATAGCAATGTGCTTGCCAGTACGAGCATTGTTATGAACAGAATAAAATAGATGACACATTTTCTCACAACTCAATGTTTATTGTTGGCTTAGGATAATTGGACTGGCTGGAACAATGATTGCAAAATGTTCTTTTGGGCTGGAGGAAAGTAACACCAAGAAAAAAGAGCAGTGTTTTTTAGTTCCTGCTCTTTTTAGGGCTTCTAAAAATTTAAAAGCACGTATCAACAAATTAAATTGCTTCAAAGCATATGAGTCAACATTGCATTAAAGATTACTTTCAATTATTTTTAATTCGAATCAACCCAGGCACTAAACTTTTGTGCAATTCACTTTCTTCTTCATTTTTTAATCTTAGGCCTTCAATGATCGGATTGGAAAGACTGAGAAGTTTTCCTAGAATCCCTTTAACCGATATATTCTTTTTAAATATGTCCATAGCATGGTTTGTTATCAAGCTGATTATATAATTATCAGCAATAAACAAAGGTGCGATAGAATTAGGTGGGGTTTGCTACATAAATAATATTAAACTTTACATATATCACAGGTTTTCCAAGTTTTGCGTCCTTTTTTCCTTTAACTTTTTATAATAGGAGGGTGTGAGACCGGTGACTTTTTTGAATTGATTGGAGAGATGTGCGGAGCTACTATAATGAAGTTTATATGCTATTTCGGTAAGATTGAGTTCGTCATATAAAAGCAACTCTTTTACTCTTTCGATTTTGTGTTTAATGATATAATGCTGCAAAGTGATTCCCTTCACTTCAGAAAACGTGTTGGACAAATACGTGTAGTCATACCCTAATTTTTCACTTAAATACCCGGAGTAATTGGTTTTTGGGATCTCATCGGTATGATGGATCATTTCGATTATTGCATTCTTGATTTTTTCAATCAATATGCTCTTTTTGTCATCCAATAATTCCAGTCCAGACTTCAGCAGATTATTTTTGAGTTGGATTCTCTTTTCATGGGTAATCTCCTCCTTAGTTTCCACCATGCCCAGATTCAATGTAACATAATCAAGTCCCAACTTTGTCAATTCTTCCTTTACCAACATTTTGCAGCGAAGACTGACCATGTATTTTATATATAGTTTCATTCATACATTCATTTTGAATGTTCTTTCTCAATTCCAAGGATTTGGTCAATAAACTTTTGACTGTCTAAACTTTCTCAAACACCAACCGATAATGATCAATTATTTTCTTTTCAAAGCATTATGTTCTCTAATCATGACATAGATGTCACTTCTATGTAAAACATCAAAGCTTATATAGGAAACACGACTTTTTTTTGATTCCTGTATTCTGAAGTATTTGTAAATAGATGTGCACCCCCTTTTCTCTACGGGCAATAGGATATTAGTGATACTTTAGAAAAGGGGGTTAACAATACATATGTATAAAGATAGGTATTAAACTCTTCTCCCTAACCACGTATCTTGGGAATACTCAAATATCAGTTATCAATTGATAAAATACGACAGCTACAGTTTACGCCTCTAATGCAGAGATTTCAATTACGCTTTACTGCTGATAATTAAATTGTTATAGGGTTAGGGCCTTTAGAGAATCTGTGACTAAATTTATCATAAGACTGGACAGGTCCCGAAGTTTTAGAGTGGTAATTTTATCGTTTTTAATCTTAATAACCATCACTTTTACGTCAATTCTGAAAAGATATAAACCTTATAATGAATTGATCTTCATGGTTTTAAAGAACTTTGAAAAGGAACAACTAAACCACATAGTTCAAAAGAGAACATAGGTGCTGTTGATATAAAATTGACTAAAATGGATTTGGCAGAACTGCAACAGGCCTTAATGAAGATAGACATTGTGGGAGATAGTTATCCAGCCAATTTGCAAAGCAGGGTGGGTTAATAGGGTGAACGGTTCTCATGGATATTGGAAAGTAACATACTAACACATTCCAATTGGTCCAATGTTTCCTTTATCTTTTGGACGAACAATTACCGCTTCAACGGACCCATTATTTGGAACGGAGGCCTTCGTATTATGGGGAAAGTCTGAAGGTGCATGTCAATTATTTGAACAGAGTGCTAAAGCGTCACTTGGGTAGGACAACGGCCCAAATTATCTCTGATAATGTTTTTAAGGAAGCGAAGTGATTGCTGCGGGAAACCACCTAGAGTATCACCGAGATTGCTTTCGCCCTTGGTTTTTCAGAGCCTAACCATTTCAGTCATTTTTTTAAAAAAAGGAAGGTCGATCACCAGTTCAATTTCGTGGGGAATGATGATTTAAAACGGCACTTTTACTATGAGTAACTAAATTCCCTAATGAAGGTGGATTTCTAAAAATTATATTACTTTTACATAGTAAAACACCCATAAGTTTTGCCTCTGAACGTGCTGTTTTATAGACAGTTTAGAGTTCGGTTAATCAGTATTAGAAAACAGTATAAAGTATTGACTGCAAGGTAGTTGAAAATGCTACTTTCTTCCAGTCATCCCGACACCTTGAACCCTCTGTATTTACAGGGGGTTTTCGTTTTCTTACCCTCCCATTTTTGAAATATAAATGCAACAAGTATTCCGATTATCACCAGTTTTTACCGAAAATATAGACATTCATTGAGAAAGTATTGAGATTTCAAACCACTCATGATAACTGCCGAAATCATAGTTCTTGCTAGGAATAGGACATCCAAGGAAAAGGATATGGCCTTTGCTTCTTAAAACTATGGGTGTAAAGGCTCCCAATATACCGACCAACAAAGTACAGATGGCGGCCAGATCATAAAAATCCTTGGAAAGGGCATCAGTAAGACCAGAGGTACAGGTGAGCACATGGGGCTACTGAAATCCAAGAAGTAGGTTGCGCCCTATCGGTTTTTCGCTTCACGCTAATCTAACGGGACACTACAACAACCCGATAGGGCCCATGCCCAAAAGTTAGGGAAAAAAATTTGGCCGCTTTTTTAAAACAGGGTCTCGGCTATGATTTCTTTGCGGAATTCAGCTGCAATGAATTATAGCTATTGTTGTACGTTCGTTATTTTCATTTTACAGATTTCCATATACCACAATATAATCTGCATATTGTAATTTATCTTCTAGCCATTCAATAAGTTCATTTTTGAATTTTGTAACTTTTAATTCTTCAATTTTCGCTTGTCTGATTTTGTTGATTATTATTCTACAAGTTTTATTATCGAACCAATTAGTTCCACAAATGTCAAAATGCTCTTCTATATTTGTGTTCCATGGATTTTCCAAGGGAAAGACTGACCTAAATTCATTTATTACATAGTCAAAGTCGGCGGAAGGAATGAATGCGTCATTTCGCTTTTTTGTTTTGTAGTTTTCTCCGTTCCTGTTTTCAGGCCATAAAATAAATCCGATTTCATTTCTTGGTGTTGGATTTTCTCTAGTTGTGATAATTACTTGTTTAGAATTGATTTTCTCAATGGCCTTTGTCTTGTCATATTTACAGAAATTATAACTCTCTCTTGCGGTTTCAAAATCACATTCCGCTAAAACACTAATCTCTTTTATATTGGTGTTATGAAATTCTCGTTCGCTATCTTCAATATTACCATTATTATCTTTTAAAAGTTTTGCGGCTATGTCCAATGGGATTGCAATTTTATTTCGAAGTATTTTTATTTTTTCAATGTCCATTTGGTTCGGTAATACATTGTTGTAGCCAGTTATTTTTATCTCCAAGTAAATGATTCAAATTCAATATTATTATCTTTCATAAATTTACCAAACTTTGAGTAAGCATCATTTTGATTAAAATGATTTTTGATCTCTCTTAGAAAATCTATTTTTTCATTGATATCAATATTAAAAAGCTTCGCTATTTTTTTTGCTTCGCCAAACTTAATAGTGTAGTAATACTCATAATCCGAATCTCCCATTAATTTGCTTACTGTTTTTCCAATATCATATCCGTCGAAAATCAAGTCGTTCTTTTCGTTAAAATATACTTTCATCGAAATTTTAATATTAGGACTTTCGAATTCGTAAAGAGTAATTTTATCCATTTGGGTTTTAATTGGCTACAACTCCCTGCTAAACGCAGAAATGTTCTGGCTTTTAGATTATGTGAATTTATTTACAAATAATTTGAAAGACAATAAGAACGTTTCCAAATTGCTTTTAGGAGTTGTTGGTACGGGTTTTTTGGTGTTCTCAATGTAATAACGGCCCAACAGAGTTTAGAGATAAAGGGTCTGTTTGGCTTAACAAAAAAGCTTGAGAATCAAATTGGTTCTCAAGCCTCAAAACAATTAGCGGTAAAACTAACTAGACGTCTTAAAATATTTTACTAAGGGGATTCTATTTCAAGAATATTCAGGATTTTTCTAAAGACCTCACTGTTTTCGTATGTTCCTTGGAATTCGTTGGAATAAGGACCATAAGCAAATATAGGTACCATCGCCGCTGTATGATCGTAAGTGGTAAAATCACCCTCGATTTGTTTTTTCTTAAGGTTTCCCTGTGGGATGCTGACTCCTCCTGTTTCATGATCCGCAGTAATAATCACAAGGGTATTCCCCGATTTATCGGCAAATTTTATGGCCTCGGTAATCGCCCTGTCAAAATCAATACCCTCACTGACCAGACCGGACATATTATTTTGATGGGCATATTTATCAATTTTGGCTCCCTCCACAATTAAGAAAAATGGCTTTTTTTTGGAGTCTAGAAAACGAATACTGTTTTTGGTGGCTGTGGCCAAGATGTTTCCTCTACCTTCCAATACACCTTTTACATCGCCATCGGCTAAAAAATGACCTATTTTATCATCCTTGGATATGCCTATGCTTTCTAATTGGTCCAGAAGCTTATATTCATTTAAGATTTGCTTGTGCTTAAAATCTCTCTCTCCGCCACCAACGAACAGTGATAATTTGCTGTTTTTTAGGTCGGCGGCAATTGCATTCGTCATGGATCTGTCTCCTTGGTGTGCGTAGAAGGATGCCGGAGTGGCGCCCGTTAGCCTGTCTGTTGTAATACAGCCACTTAAGAAGCCATGGTTGGCAAGAACTTCGGGGATATTTTTTATAGGCCTTTTCAAAGTGTCCAGACCAATGGCTCTATTATATGTTTTTGTTCCGGTGGCAAGAGCGGTTCCGGCCGCCGCCGAATCCGTTGTGAAATCATCGGTCGAAGATGTTTTCAGAAAGCCTATGCTTTTCAATTGGGTCAATGTTAATTCGCCCCCATTGGCTAGAGTGGCTGCGGAAATTTGACTCAATCCATTGCCGTCACCGATCAGTAGGATAACATTTTTTACTTTTTTCTTTTTCTGATCGGTATCATAGGAGGGTCGATATACCTCGGAATAAATCGAATTTTGAAATGTTCTATTGGTTAGGGAGTTCACAAATTCAGCACAGGAAGCAGGTTTATCCGTGTTGATATAGTTTACGCCTAACTCTGCCAGTGCTCTCCAGGCTGTTTTGGTATCGGGAGTTGCCCAAAACCTAAAAGGTTTTCCATAGCTGTGGGCCTTGTCAATAATTGCTTTGACTTTTGCAAGGTCTTCTGCGGTCAATCTTCCCAGACCGTTCCATTGGGAAGTTTTCCTAAAGTTTAGGCTGATCAAAGCTACTTTCTCCCAAGAGGACGTATTTCTGATGTCTTCCAAATCCTGGTAGTCGAACATTATGTACGAGGGATATTTCGAGTAGGTGCTGACCGGAGGCCGATTTCCCGAAATAGTCAGTGTGATGTTCTGGTTTTTACGAATGTCCGGATACTTTTCCAATAAAGTTATCAAGGCATTTAGGGTAGAAACCGCTTCGGATTTAATATCTATCAATAACTGGAAGGGTTGATGGACCCCTATATTTAGGTTGATGGCATTTTGAAGCGGTTGAAAATATAGACTCTCAATGGTCCTTCCCTCTTTTATCTCAACTTCTTCGTGGGTAGCATACAATATGCCATTTCTTAAGTAAATATCTACCTCAATAGATTGGGCTCCACCGGCGAACGCATTCCAAAAGGGAACATTCTGTTCGTAATCATTGTGCGAATGTATGTTTTGGGCCGAAACATGTCCGAATACCATTAACCCCGCACAAAAGACTATCAATGGTAATTTGACAGTTTTGAAAATGTTGACTAGATGATCCATGCTAGATTGATAATTTAAGAAGGTGTTTCCAAAATTTAGAGGAAATTACCTTTTCAAAACAACAACAAATTTTCAGTACGGTAAAAAAAAAATGTGCAAACCTTTGCATCAAATTATACTCTTATCGTTTTAATTATCATTGGTTTGGAAAAGAATCCGTGGTGTTGGAGCAACGAAGGTAAATAGGTCGTTTTACCAGCTCTCAAATTCAATATAAACTTGAAGTTAAATACTTGCAAATTAAAGGTTAACCAATGCAAACCTTTGCATAAAGTTTCGGACTCACCCTGTTACCAAAACGGTTTTTTTATTGTTATTTGGTTGCCGAATTAACAAATATAATCAGCCAAACATGAAGAAACTTAAATTTTTAGTTTTCATTTTTCTTATTGGTCTTCCAGCACTTTCATGGGCACAACAAACCATAAATGGTACTGTTGTAGATAGTGAAGGAGTTCCTTTGCCAGGAGCCAATGTGTTAGAAAAAGGAACCACTAATGGAACCGTAACAGATTTTGATGGAAAGTATTCAATTTCAATCTCATCCAGTGCCGCTACTTTAGTGGCTTCTTATATTGGATTTGCAACGGTGGAGAAAAAAATTGGACCCTCTACGCAAACGATTGATTTCTCATTGGTTGAGGCCAGTAACGTTCTTGATGACGTTGTCGTTATTGGATATGGAACCAGTTCCAAGGAAAAAATTACCGGTGCCGTAGCCAGTGTAAATGCAGAGGAGATATTACAATACTCCAATGCTAATGTAGATCAAGCTATTGTAGGGAAATTACCGGGTGTGGATATCCTGACAAATGCAAGAAACCCGGGAGATGGCAATACCATTACCATTAGGGGAGCCGGTTCCATTACAAGGGGAGCCAACCCACTTGTGGTGGTCGATGGGTTTCCTTTGGCAGAAGGGAGCTCTTTAAATGTATTGAACCCAAACGACATTGAAAGTATCGATGTAATTAAGGATGCCGCTTCCTCGGCAATCTATGGGTCCAGGGCGGCCAATGGACTTATTATGGTCACTACAAAAAAAGGGAAAAGTAAAAAGCCAACAATACAAGTTCGTTCAGTTTTGGGAATACAGGAGCGCACTGGTACTTATGATCTTTTAAATGCATATGATGCCGCTGTCTTTTTTAGGGATGGTCGCAACAATGCCTATTTAAAAAATCATCCTAACGTAAGTATTGACGATACTGAGGAAGAGCGTATAGCAAACGGAGCAAACGTAAGGGAACTACTTTTTGATTATACACTGCCTTATTTGAACAATGAGCAGGGTCTTACCGATTTTGATTGGGAGGATGCTGTGTACAGGGCCGGATTGGTACAAAATTACCATGTAAGTGTTTCCGGGGCCAAAGATGAAACAGATTATTCAGTGTCATTGGGCTACACCGACGAGGAAGGTATTGTAATTACTGCCGATCAAAAACGCTATACAGCTAATATAAAGGTAAACACAAGATTGGGCGAACATTTTAAGTATGGAGTTAACGTAAATGGGTACTATGCCGAGAGAGGCATTACCAATGGAAGTAACAATTATCGTTTCCCCATCGACCCTGCCGGTAGGGCCATGGTATATATGTTTCCTTTCTTTTCGGCCTATGACGATTCGCATCCTACAGGATACAATATAGAAGCGCAGATTCTTGCCAATAGGCCTTACAATGGAAATATGCAGGAAAATCCAGTTGCGATGGCCGAATTGTCTAAATATCAACGAAGAGAATTTAGGACTTTTGGTAATACTTACCTATCCTATGAGCCTATAGATAATTTAGAGATCAAAACATCTTTGGGCTACCTTTTTGGTACAAGGTTCACAGATCAGTATGCACCTATGTTAACAGGAGCTTATAGGGAATTGATTAGTGAAAGAAATTCTCAACAAGGTTCTGAAGGTAGGGGCGACCAAGGTGACATTCTTATAGAAAACACGGTTAATTATACCTTTGATATAGGCAAACACTCTTTCAATACGTTATTAGGGCAGAGTTTTCAGAAAAGTTCAGCGACTAGTTTATCGGTCAATGGATACGATTTTCCTAACGATATTATTCAAAATATAGATGGTTCCACAGTTCAGACCGCGGGAGCTTCAAGAAGTAGGTGGACACAACTGTCCTACTTTAGCCGTCTTATGTATAATTATGATGGAACTTATTTCCTATCGGGATCCATACGTTCTGATGGTTCTTCGAGGTTTGGTAAGGACAACAGGTATGGTACCTTCGGCTCATTTTCAGCAGGATGGGTTTTGAGCAACGAATCCTTCTTTCCAAAAAATGATATTGTAACCTATGCCAAATTGCGCTACAGTTGGGGACAGACAGGAAACAACCAGATAGGGAACTATGCCCAATATGCATCCATTAGTACTGGAAGGGATTACCCTTATGATGGAACCCTCCATCCCGGTGCGGCGCCTTCCAGCGCTCCATCCTATAAACTTTCATGGGAAACCAATACCTCGAACAACTTTGGTGCGGATTTCAGCTTTTTCAATAAAGTACGATTTGGGGTGGATTACTACGTGGCAAACATTACCGACCTTCTTTTGGATAGGCCGGTTCCCAAGCACACCGGTTTCAATAATTCATTACAGAATATAGGTGAAATGCAAAATAAGGGATGGGAGTTCAGTCTTAATGCCTCGGATTTTAATATAGGAGGAGTAATGTTGGGTCTCAATGCAAATTTGGCAACCAATAACAATGAGATTATATCCCTTGGAGGTGCAGATGAATTATATGAAGGAGGAAGCCAAAGGTTTATTACCCGAGTAGGGGAGTCATTGGCAAATTTATATGGCTATAAAATTGTTGGTATCCTTAAGTCTGAGGAAGAAGTACAAGAATATCTTAGTAGAAAAAGCACTACTCTTTCTGCAGAAGTAGGAGATTATATATTTCAAGATACAGACGGCAATGATGTTATAGATGCCGATGATAGAGTGCTTTTGGGAGATTACAATGCAGAAGTAACATATGGATTCGGTATCAATCTGGCCTATAAAGGTTTTGATTTCAATATGAACTTCAATGGAACAATGGGTAGGGTCGCATACGATGATATGACATCTAACTATTTAGAGTATGGTGAAGCCTTTACCAATACCAATTATCATTATTTCAACAATTATTGGGATCCGATCAGTAATCCAGAAGGCTATTTTGCGCCACCAGATGCATATGGAAATACCGCCACTAGGGCTGCAAGTAGGAGGCCTACCAATTACAATGTATTGGATGCGGACTATCTAAGATTACGTAGTGTTCAGTTAGGGTATAACTTTTCTCCCTCTGTGTTAAAGCACCTGCATCTTAAGAGCCTAAGGGTTTATGTGTCGGCCAACAATTTGCACACATGGACCAATTATAGAGGTATGAATCCAGATGGAGGCGATACCGGAAATCCACTGGATAGGGGATATGTCAAAGGAACCACTTCTGTTCCTAGACTTATTTCTACAGGTATTAATCTATCATTTCAATAAAAACAGAACAATGGTTATAAAACGAACATTATTTGTCATAGCAGCAATGTTTTTATGCATTGCTTGTGAGCAAGAACTTGACCAGTTTCCGGAAACAGGGATCTTGGCGAACAATTACTATACTAACCAAGAAAATGTGGAGTCAACCGTAACGGCTACTTATAATGAGTTACAGGCTCTTTACGACTATTACATGATTCTTTGGGGAGAAATACCAACGGACAATGCATATATTCAGGCTCCAAACTCCAATGGAGGTGCCAGGGCGCTTGAGGACTTTTCATGGGCCAGTACCGAAGGGTTTGTTGGAAGCATCTGGGAAAATTCCTATGAAGGCATCTTTTATGCGAACACTGTTTTGGATATCATTGATGAGGTGTTGTATGATAGTGAGTCATTGAAGAATGTGAGAATTGGGGAAATGAAGTTCATTAGAGGCTTTTTGTACCATAACCTTACCACCATATATGGTGAGGTTCCTTTGGTGCTCGACATTGATGACCCTACAAATGCTTTTGATGATACTCGGACTCCCTTAGCGGAAATCAATGCCCAAATAGAGCTTGATTTATTGGACGCCATCTCGTTATTGCCAAAAAACAACAGTGCAGGAAGAGCAAATGAATATGCAGCCAGAGCAATACTGGCCAAGCATTACATGAAGCAGCAGCAGTTCGATAAGGCAGCCGCTCAATTAGAGACCATTGTAACTTCTCAAAAGTATGCTCTTGCTCCAATTGATGCGCTTTTCGGTGTTGACAATGAGGGCAACGATGAGGATGTCTTCAGTATCCAATATGCATCCAACCTAGACGGGATGAGTGAAGGAAGTAGGTTTTACTATCTTTTTACCCAACCCGATGACCAAGGCGGTCAAGGAGCCATGGCCATGGAAAGTTCCTTATATGCACTTTATGGAGCAAATGACCTTCGCAGGAACCTGATCAACGAATCCAGCAATGTTTACTATATAAACAAATGGACACCATCCCCCAATAGTAATAGAGGTGACGGAGGTGATAACCACTACGTGGTCAGGTATGCAGATGTATTGTTGCTATATGCCGAATGTTTAAATGAAAATAATAATACAGCATTGGCAGGAACGTATCTTGATCTTGTTAGGGAACGGGCAAACATAGGAGCCAATACGGCAACAGATCAAGCCAGTATGCGCGAGGCCATTGCTCTTGAAAGAAGGTTGGAGCTTGCAGGTGAAGGTCATCGATGGTTCGATCTTCTGAGAACAGGAACAGCGGTCCAAACAATGAATTCATTTTTTCAACAAGAGGGTAAAAGCATAACAGTAGAGCCATATCGTCTCCTAGCTCCACTTCCACAATCGGAAGTTGATATAACCGATATGGAGCAGAACCCTGGATATTAATAAAAAAGCAAACTACATGAAACGTATATATAAATTATTTATGGTTGCTGCCTGTATTGTGGCGACAATGTATTCTTGTGATGTGGACAGCACCGATTATGCATTGGACACAAGAGATGTTTACATCGAGTCCATAGTGATTGAAGCAAGCAAGAACAGTTGTATAGAAGAAGACATACAGGTTTCTGTAAGCAATCCTACCAGAAGTATAACGGCTTCGCTACCCAGCGAATGTGATGCCAGTGAAATTGTATTGACCATTAATGTTAACGATGGAATCACTACATCGCCCGGGTCCGGCTCAAGTTTTAGTACAGGAGCCTCTTCTTTATTGGTGTCCGGATTTGATCTCGAAGAAGAATATACAATAAACCTTAAAGTATTACAGCCATTCGAGTCGGATGTAGAATTTGTATCGGTATGGCGAGTAAATGCAAACGAGAGCATAACACTTCCTCTGGTAGATAACGGTAATTATAACTTTAAGGTGTTTTGGGGAGATGGACAGGAAAGTATTGTCGCAACTTACGACCTAGAGTCCGCAACCCATACCTACACACAAGCAGGCGATTATACGGTTACTGTATGGGGTGTGATCGAAGGGTTCAATTTTTACAAAACAGATCAAAGTGCCGGCAACATTCTGGATATAACCAATTGGGGGCAGGTCAAGTTAGGCAACGATGAGGCTTATTTTAGGAATTGTTCCAACTTGCAGATTTCTGCAGCCGATAGTCCGGACCTTACAGGTACCACCACTTTAAAAGCTATGTTTCGAGGAGCAACATCATTCAATAGTGATATAAACCATTGGGATGTGAGCGGAGTTGAGAATATGCAAGACCTATTTTTCCAAGCTACCAATTATAACCAGCCTTTGGATCAATGGAATGTTGGTAATGTCACAACTTTTGAAACCATGTTCAGGCAATCAGCTTTTGATCAAGATATTTCAGGTTGGGATGTAAGCAAGGCAAGTACATTGAAAAATATGTTCAGGGATAGCCCATTCGATAAACCTATAGGTAATTGGGATATCTCTAATGTAACAAGTCTGCAATCCACTTTTAGGGGAAACAATGCCTTTAGTCAAGATCTTTCCGGTTGGGGCGATAAACTGGGTAGTGTTGTTACCATGAGAGAGTTGTTCAGGGACTCGGATTATAATGGGGATTTGAGTGCTTGGGACGTGAGCAAGGTCGTCAGTATGTGGGACATGTTCAAGGACAGTGGATTTAACAATCCCTCAATTACTGGATGGAATGTTAGCGGTCTGGATAATATGGAGACTATGTTCGGAGGGGCGGGTTGTGCCTTTAACCAGGATATTTCAGGTTGGAACGTAAGCAATGTTGTTAATATGCAGAATTTGTTCAAAGAGAATCAAGTGTTCAATCAAGATCTGTCTGGATGGGATGTTGGCAATGTAATGTGCAATTTGGATTTTGATACCGATGCCCCTCAATGGGAGGCCGTTCACAAACCAAACTTTGTTGCCGATAAAACGGACAACAATGAATATTGTAGTAGAGAATATTAATTATGTTTTTTCTCATTTCATTAAAGAGAGGAGCTTCTGTTCAGGAGCTCCTTTCAATGCTATAACTCAATAATATGATTAAGATATTGTTTTTGAATATTTGGATTTTTGGCCTGTTTTTACTTGTCGGTTGTTCATCGGATAGTGATGGCCAATCAATTACCAAGGATCCTATAACCAATGGCGATGATGGTTCCGGACCACATACCGGAGTCCAAGATTCCACAACAGCAATTTATAGGCAATTCTTTTTTAAGGGAACACATAATTCATATTCAGGCAATTTGGGAGGCATGAAACGTGAGGGGATTGCCACTCAACTGGAACGTGGCCTCAAATTTTTTGAATTTGACCTGTTCACTTTTTATACAGAGATCTTACTGGACACCAACTGGCAAGAAGATGCGGACTATTTTTCCGCATTTACTTATATGGATGCCCCCCATCTGCTTACCTATGCAAAAACTGGAGGAGATTTAAAAATTTACAAATTAAAGGATGATGCACAGGAACTGATATATCAGAACAATGGAAACCCTTGGACCGAAGAGGATAGGCAATTGAACATATTGAATCATTTATCCGGACAATATCTTTTGGATTACGTGCAAAGCAATGGAATATTGAGAGCATACAAGTTCAATGGAACAGAGTTGATGGATATGGGAATGGAAAACACGGGAATTGTTGATGCCAAGTCCTACACCTTTGTTTTTGATCAGAGGCTCTTCATTGCATTTCATTCAGTGGATAAGGGAACCTATGAAATTAAAGAGGTCACCATAGATGGTGGAGATATAACATTGGGAGCAAGTCTTTTTGAGTTGGAATCTGTTACAGCGAACGAATCCATATACCCCTTCGAACAAGAGGATAGACTCTATATATTTCGTCATAACATGAACACGGTAACCAATTATAAGGTAGAGACCATTGATTCTGATGGAACATCTTGGTCAACTAGTGATTCAAGTTTGGAATCTTCCAATTTACTTTTAGGTTCTATAAAAGCGGTTCAATCAAATGGAAAGTTTTATATCAATTCCTATACGGCGAACGGTAATGTAATCGGTTCACAGTTGGTAATGGACAGCGGTACACCGATTTTGGTATATGAGTATAACAATGAAGTAGATTTTTTAACGGGCGCAGAAGCTATGCTCTACCCATCGGAAAAAGGATATGGAATGTTTTTAAGGAAAGGGAGCGACCTTCAATTATCTTCCATAAATATTGGAAGCCTGGTTTTGGGGCACGATGCACCTGGAGACGAAGTGGATCTTTCCGTTGATAATCCTACTTCCATTTTACTGGAAGATTGGATCGATTACATGGCCCAATGGAGTGCCAATAATCCGAACCATGAACCATTATTCATTATGACGGAACTAAAGGAGTACGAGCAGTGGCTTGCAGATGCCAAATGGCAGAACATTATACGGATAATGCAAGATAAGTTTGGTGGAAAGCTAAGGTTTCATAGCTCCAATGGTTTCCATAACGAACCCCTTGTGGATCAAAACCTGATAGTAGATGGAAAAACCTTATATTATATGGATAAAAGCGGTTCAAAGGAAGGAGGGCTGCTCGGTAAGGTTGTTCTTTATATCCAGCCCAATAATAATATCACCAAAAGCGAGCATACAAATGATTTTTTACCATTTGGCCCAGCCAGTGTTCAGCTTCACGAGAATTTCCTGCAGCTTAAAAGGTTTAGGGAGAATAATAAACTAGTGTCACCGGACTGGAGGTACCCCAACAGATATGGAAATAATATAGGAGCATATATAGATGCCAGGGACGATAGCTATATAAGTCGGATCTTTCATATGCAAAGCTCACAAGGTGATGGACAGTATGACAATATTCGGTGTACGGATGTTATGTTCGCAGTCTCCGACAGACCATATGAAGGGCCATATCTAGACTATGTGGAACAACAGGAAGTAAAGAACGAATTGGACAAGGTCGTCGGTTGTGATTGATGATCGGCCTAATTGTTTACGGAACAGTCAATTTAAAAGAACATAAACATGAAATATTTTTTATCTATAATCTTTTTGTTTTGCGCATGTGTGGCACAAGCCCAGAACCATATACTTCCACTGTGGGAAGGAAAAGTGCCCAACTCTAAGGAATCCACACTTGAGGAGCAATTAAAAAACCCTTCTGCCCGGGTAATTTCCAAGGTTATCGAACCTACCCTTGAGGTGTACTTACCATCCTCTGTTATTAATACCGGTACTATGGTCATGATATGTCCTGGAGGGGGATATGGAGCATTGGCCTACGATAAAGAAGGAACCGATATAGCCAAACTACTTAACGGTCAAGGAATTGCCGCTGCAGTTTTAAAGTATCGTTTGCCAGAGGATGAATCCAACGAAATACCGCATTTAACACCATTGATGGATGCTAAAAAAGGAATTGAAATATTGCGCTCCAATGCCGGGGATTGGGGAATTGCCCCAAATAAAATTGGAGTAATGGGCTTTTCGGCCGGAGGACATTTGGCCTCTACTCTGGGTACTCATTTTGAAATAGGCAATCGTCCTGACTTTATGGTACTCATATACCCGGTCGTGACAATGAAGTTGGATTACACGCACAATGGGTCAAGAAATAATCTATTGGGCAAGAACCCTTCAGAGGAATTGGTGCAACAATATTCTAATGAGCTTCAGGTAAAACCAGATACCCCTCCCACATTTATATTGCATAGCCAAGACGATGTATCGGTCCCAGTTGAAAATAGCCTTCAGCTATACAGATCGCTCAAAAAAAACAATGTTAAAACGGAAATGCATCTCTACCCACATGGAGGCCATGGGTATGCCATGGGAATCCAGCATGGAAGGTTGTCAACATGGCGACAACTGCTATTCGAATGGCTCCAAGCACTTTAGCGACCCGTATTTTGAATGGACAATAACCGTTTTTGATCAATTAAATCAGAAACAAGATTTAAGGGTAGAAGAACAACTCTTTTTTTAGGAAAAGTAGAATTTCAATCTTAGAATTTTATTGTATTTTACATTCCGATTTGCTGCTATGATAGTGGACTGAAACAATATTCTTATTTCAGGAAAAATAGGGTGCTAATTGATGAATGGATTTACGATTGAATTATGAAGAAAGGGCGTGTAACCTTAAAGGATATTGCAGTTAAACTGAATTTGTCGCCCTCCACGGTTTCTAGGGCACTTAATGGTCATCATGCCATAGGGGATGAAACAAAAAGAGCAGTCAAAAAATTGGCGGCAGAGTTGGATTATCAACCTAACCCGATGGCATTGGGGCTTCTTCAAAAAAAGTCGAATACGATAGGGGTTATTGTCCCTGAAATCACAAGTCATTTTTTTTCAGCCATTATTACAGGAATACAGGATGTTGTGGGCCCTACAGCATACAATATCATGATCTGTATTTCCAATGAATCTTTCGAAGAGGAAGTAACTTTGGTAAAAAAACTGTCCCGAATGCGGGTCGATGGTATTTTGGTGTCCCCCTCATCCGAAACCAAGACCTTTGAACATTTGGAGAATCTTCAGAAGAACGAAATCCCTGTTGTGGTGTTTGATAGGGACTGTCCTGGTTTGGAAACGGACAAGGTTTTGGTAGATGATTATTCGGGAGCATTTCAGGCTGTGGAATATTTAATACAATCCGGATGCAAGAAAATCGCCCATTTGGGAGGCCCTTTGAACCTTAGTACCACCAAACACAGAATGCAAGGGTATTTGGATGCTTTGCAGAAGAACAACGTTCCCATTAAAAAAGAATACTTGTACCACGTTAAGGGATTCTCCCATAAGGACGGATTAAAGCCGGCCAAAAAATTATTGGCACTGCAAGATCCACCAGATGCCATATTTGCCATCAACGACAATATTGCCACATCCGCAATGCATGTAGCCAAGAAAATGGGTATGAGGATACCTGAGGATGTTTCCATTGTTGGTTTTGATGACAATCCCCATTCCTTATACTTTTCCCCTGCTTTATCAACAGTATGGCAACCCGTGTACAGTTTAGGAATGCTATCGGCAAGAATACTTCTGCAACGACTTAAAGAAGATAAAAAAACCGAAGAAAGTTTTAGGATGGAGGTCTTCAAACCTGAACTGGTCGTTAGGGCTTCCTCAAAGAAAAATTTGAACGGTATTTCTGGTTAAAATTTTTTGCTCTTTCATGCAAACCTTTGCATGGAGTTTTCGTTGAATTGCTTTCGGACACACGCTTTTTTTTGTTCTTTTACCCTCGGTTTTAGGCCATTGCCTGAACATTAATATTAGAACATGATTGTTTCGCCAAAGGTGTTTTTTGATGATTGTTATGGTAGCTATGGAATAGCTGCGGTAAATGTTTTTACGATGGAGCAGGTGCATGGATTGTTCCGTGCAGGTCAAAAGGCCAATGCTCCCTTTATAGTGCAGCTCACACCTGTGGCCAGGGATTACGCCCGACCACAGATGCTATCGGCAATGATTGCAGCAGCTGCCAAGATCTATCCCGAAACGGTATATTCGATCCATTTGGATCATGGGAATGAGGCGCATGCCTTTGATGCCATAAAATCCGGTGATTACCAGTCTGTTATGATCGATGCCTCCCATGATGATTTTGAGAAGAACATTTCCCGTACCAAAGCAGTGGTCGATAAAGCCCATCAACATAAAATTATGGTAGAAGCAGAATTGGGAGTTTTGGCAGGTGTAGAGGACGATATTTCCATAGATGAAGAGCATTCCTGCTATACCAAACCATCGGAAGTTGCGGAGTTTGTAAAGGCTACATCTTGCGATAGCCTTGCAGTTGCAGTTGGTACAAGCCATGGAGCCTATAAATTTTCAGGCGGACAGGGCATACAGTTCCATATTTTGAAAGAGATCCAGGAAAAGCTCAACGGATTTCCTATTGTATTGCATGGAGGATCTGCAGTCAACACCAAAGAAGTAGAAAGAATTAATTTGGTAGGTGGCAAACTTATCGAAGGTGCAGCAGGTGTGCCTCCAGAAGAAATCGTAAAGTCCATAAATTATGGGGTTTGTAAAATAAACATTGCCACCGATGCGCGATTACTATGGACACGTGTCCATCGCGAATTTTTTAATGATTCCCCTGAATTATTTGACCCGATCATTCCCGGAAAGGAATACATAAATGAGTATGAAAGTTTTATGCTGGAGAAATTCGATCTTTTTGGCGCTACTGGAAAGGCAGAGGGGATAAAAAAGAAAATGAATAACACAATATTACTGAACACATGAGAAAAATATCCCATTTGCTGGTCAAGCCAGAAAAAATAGATAGTGAATATCATAAAGTTACTCCCGAGACAGCCAATTGGAGTTATCTCAGTTTTGGCGCCAGGGAAATGGAAAAAGGAGAGCGTTGGAGCCATAAAACAAATGACAACGAAATCGTGATAGTCCTGTTGGGTGGGAACTTTAAAGTGGAGAGCAATAGAGGATCATGGGAAACCATGAATGGAAGAAAGGATGTTTTTAGCGGAGTGGCACACACTTTATACCTTCCAAAAGGAAGCGATTTTACCCTTACGGCTACCAGTGATATTCTAGAGATAGCTTATGGATGGTGCATTGCATCAGAAGAGTATCCTGCTAAATTTGTGACCCCAGAAGAGACCCCTACGGTTATTTTTGGAGGTGATAATGCTACACGCCAGTTCAATGATTTGGTTCCTCCGGGGTTTGGTTGCAGCAAAATTGTAGTTAGGGAAGTATATACGCCATCGGGTAATTGGAGCTCTTTTCCGGCACATAAACATGACGAAAGAATATTGGATGAAAAAGGAAATGTTCTAGAGCCCGTTCAAGAAGAAACGTATTTCTATAAATTTCAAAAACCTGAGGCCTATGCTATCCAGCAAGTCTATACTGCCGATCGTAGTTTGGATGAGATAGTAAGGCCGCGCCATAATGATGTGGTTTTAATTCCAAAGGGCTTTCACCCAGTTGTTGCAGAGCATGGTTTCCACTGTTATTACTTGAATTTTCTTGCAGGAACCGATCAGTGTTTGGCCAATACCACGGATCCTGATCACGAGTGGATATACAATTCTTGGAAAACAGTGGACCCAAGACTTCCTTTGGTCACCTCACAAATGAATCAATAAAAAGAAATGAGCAATAAAAAATTTGATATTATAACATTTGGTAGATCTTCCATAGATCTATATTCACAGGACATTGGCTCCCCTTTTAACTATATTAAAGGTTTTGATGCCTTTGTTGGGGGATCTCCATTGAATATCGCCGTGGCCTGTGCCCGGCTTGGGCTTAAACCTAGTCTGCTTACTGCGGTGGGTAATGATAAAGTGGGAGAGTTCATCATCAACTTTTTAGAAGAAGAAAAAGTAAATACAGACTTTATTCCGGTTAAAAATAAAGCAAGAAGTAGTGCAGTCGTTCTTGGAATAGAACCACCCGATAAGTTTCCCTTGGTATATTATCGGGACAACGCAGCGGATAGTCAAATAGATATTGACGATGTGTTGGCCGCTAACATCCAAGACCATAAAATACTATTGATAAACGGTACCGCAATGAATATTGAACCCAGTAGGAGTTCTACATTCTTCGCAGCGGAAATTGCCGAAAAAAATGATGTTGATATTGTATTAGATCTGGATTTTAGAGCAGATCAATGGCACGACTATCGAGCCTTTGGTATTACGGTAAGGGCAATACTGCCCAAAGTCAAGATAGCGATAGGTACCGAAGAGGAGATTTTGGCAGCTACCCTTAGCGAAGCTTCTCAAGTAGTCATCAAGGATCAACAGATTTCCGCACCCGAGATTAAGGGAGATATTGATGAATCGATAAAATGGTTGCTTTCTTCGGGAGTAGAGATTTTGTTGGTAAAAAGGGGGGCAGACGGTGTCAGTATTTATTCCAAGGATGGTTCCAGGCAAGATGTGCCAGGGTTCAAAGTATCTGTTTTGAATGTTTTGGGAGCAGGAGATGCTTTTGCGGGTGGATTTCTTTATGGTCTTTTACAGGGGTGGGACTTATATAAATCCTGTCGAATGGGCAATGCCAGTGGTGCACAGGTTGTGACCAAGAAAGGTTGCGCAAACTTTATGCCCACATTGGAAGAATCATTGAAGTTTATTGAGGACGCAGGAGGATTTTAGTAAAAAAGTAATACAAAATTGAAGTTGGAAGGGGATTGTCAACGATTGGGTGACAGGAAAAGCTGTCCAGGAAATCCAATTTTAACCTAAGAATAGAATTATGAAGACAATACGATTGACGGTAGCCCAGGCAACCATCACATATTTGAAAAACCAATTTGTTGAACGTGATGGTATAGAGCACAAATTTTTTGCCGGTTGTTTTGGGATTTTTGGCCATGGAAATGTGGCTGGTTTAGGGCAAGCCCTACATCAAGATCCGGATTTTCCTTTTTATGTGGCAAGAAATGAGCAAGCTATGGTACATGCCGCGGTTGCATATGCCAAAGTAAAAAATAGACTGGAGTCTTTTGTTTGTACTACATCGATTGGTCCAGGAGCAACAAACATGGTTACAGGAGCTGCTTTGGCTACCATTAACCGCATACCTGTTTTGTTGATTCCTGGAGATATTTTCGCCACTAGACAGGTTGCCCCAGTTTTACAGCAACTGGAATCAAGCAGCACACAAGATGTTTCGGTCAATGATTGCTTTAAGCCGGTATCTAAATATTGGGATAGAATCAATAGACCGGAGCAATTGATTACGGCATTGCCAGAAGTCATGAGAGTGTTGACCTCACCAGCGGATACAGGAGCAGTCACGCTTAGTATTCCTCAAGATGTGCAGGCCGAAGCCTTTGACTTTCCTGCAGAAATGTTCCTCAAAAAAGTTTGGACCATTGGTAGAACATTTCCCGATCGTTTACTTATGGAAAGAGCTGTTTCTTTGATCAAGAGCGGTAAAAAGCCATTTATTGTTGCAGGTGGAGGTGCTATCTATAGCGGTGCTACGGAAATTTTACAAAAATTTACAGAACGTACCGGGATTCCTGTTGCAGAAACCTATGCCGGAAAAGGTTCATTGCCCTATGATGCTCCCCAGAATTTGGGAGCCATAGGTGTTACGGGAACCCCGGGGGCGATTGAAGTAGCCAAGGAGGCAGATGTCGTCATTGGGATAGGTACAAGGTACAGTGACTTCACTACGATTTCAAAGTCTGGGTTTCAAAACCCCAATGTACGTTTCATCAATATTAATGTGACCGAGTTTGATTGCTTTAAACACGGTGCATTGCCCTTGGTCGGGGATGCCAGGTTAATTCTGGAAGAATTGGACAAAGAATTGTCAAAGTTTAAAGTTGAAAGCTCTTATGGAGACCGAATCAAAAACCTGAATCAAAGTTGGGATGCATTTGTAGAGGAAGTTTATACCGAAAAAAATGAGGTTCCTGCGTTTCAAGGTGAGGTAATAGGCGCTGTAAATAAATTTTCGGATGCCAAAGACATTGTTCTTTGTGCTGCGGGAAGCTTGCCGGGGGACCTTCATAAATTGTGGAGAACAAGACACCCAAAGGGGTTTCATTTGGAATATGGATATTCCTGCATGGGATATGAAATTGCAGGAGGACTTGGAGCTAAGATGGCCAGTCCCGATAGCGAAGTCTATGTGATGGTAGGGGACGGTAGTTACCTGATGATGTCCCAAGAGATTGTCACCTCCATTCAAGAAAAACAGAAACTCACCATAATCCTATTGAACAACGATGGATATTCGAGCATTGGCTCTTTGTCCGACTCCCTGGGCAGTGAAGGCTTTGGTACTTTTTATCGGTACCGTAATGAAGAGACCCAACAGTTGGATGGAGGACTTTTACCGGTAGATTATGCAGCCAATGCTGCAAGTATGGGGGCGCATGTTATAAAAGCAACCAATGTTCAAGAATTAAAACAAGCCTTAACCGATGCCAAGTCCATAGATCGTACAACTTTGATCTATATAGAAGTTGATAGAAAGAAAGGGGTTCCTGGATTTGCATGGTGGGATGTGGCAGTAGCCGAAACCTCAGAACAGGAAAAAGTGAAATCATCCTATGAAACATATTTAAAAAATAAAAAAACACAGAGATACTACCTATAAAACTGACCTAACCAATTAAACTTAATGGATTCTGATTTACTTATTATACTGGTATCGTTTGTCCTTTTCACGGGAGGCGTTGCCCTTTTTACCTGGTACAGCCTAAGGAAGACTAACCTTAAATCATCTGACGGCTATTTTTTGGGGGGTAGGAGCTTAACAGGTACCGTCATAGCGGGATCAATGCTTTTGACCAATATTTCGTCCGAGCATTTGATAGGAATGAACGGAAATTCTTATGTGAACGGCTTTATTGTTATTGCATGGGAGGTCACCTCTTCAATAGCCTTGGTTGTGGCAGCAGTTTTCTTTGTGCCCAAGTACCTTAAAATGGGGCTTACCACCATTCCCCAATTTTTGGAAAACCGATTCGATAGTTTCACCCGATCATTGGTAGCGGTAATCCTGATCTTTTCATTTGTTGTAACATTATTGCCAATTGTTCTGTATGCAGGAGCTATTGGGATAGAAAGTCTTTTTGGCGTTTCAGAAATATTGGGGGTCGATAAAACACAAGGATTATGGTTCACTGTTGTGATCATTGGCATTATAGGGTCTATCTATGCCATATTTGGAGGGTTAAAAGCTGTTGCCTTTTCCGATACCATAAATGGTTTTGGACTTTTGATAGGGGGACTACTGATACCCATATTGGCGTTGATGGCCATTGGAGAGGGTAATGTTGCCGATGGCCTTTACAAGGTATATGAGTTTGCACCTGAAAAATTCAACGTAATTGGTGCCTCCGATTCCGTTTTACCTTTTGAGGTGCTGTTTACGGGGTTGATCATAAACCAACTTTACTTCTGGGGGATGAACCAAGCCATTATCCAAAGAGCCTTGGGTGCTAAAAACTTAAAGGAAGCACAAAAAGGATTATTGCTGACCGGGCTCTTTAAGATATTGATTCCATTGATAATCGTGTTGCCCGGTGTAATCTGTTTCTATTATTTCCAAGATACGTATTATGGACAACAAGACAGTGTTTACCCACAATTGGTCAAAAAAGTATTGCCTGTTTGGTTAATAGGATTCTTTGCAGCAGTGATTATGGGGGCTGTTCTGAGCACCTTTAATTCCGTGTTGAATTCTGTTGCAACGCTTTTTAGTATCGATATTGTCAAGAAGCATATCAAAAAGGATATAAGTGATCGTAAACTTGTTTTAGTGGGCAAAACAACATCGGCAGTTTTGGCTTTGGCCGCCATTTTTGCCGCACCTATGATGGCCAATGCTCCGGACGGTCTTTATCAATTATTGCAGGAATTGAACGGTATTTATTTTATTCCGATCGCATCCATATTATTGGCCGGGTTCTTTATAAAACGCATTTCGGCAGAAGGGGCAAAAGCAGCCTTGATCTTTGGTCTCTTGTTCTACATTTTTATGTCTTGGATATACACGGGGCATGGGATTCACTTTGTGCACCTGTGGGGAATTGAATTTGTTTTGAACGTGATCCTAATGTTCGTGGTTTCCCATTTTTATCCGAGAAAAAATGTGTTTGAAGTGGCCGATGTTGGGGCAGTGAGCCTTGTCTCATGGAAATATACCAAGGTGGTATCGATTGGGCTGTGCTTGGTTACAGTGCTGATTTATATCCTGTTGGGAAGTAACTCTTAATTTAATACTAAGATTAATAGCAATTCAAATGAACATTTTAAAAAATTACATTGATGGGCAATGGTCCATAAGTGAATCAAAGGAGAGCATACCCGTATATAATCCAGCCAATCAAGAAGTATTGGCCCATGTTCCATCGGGAAACGATACGGCAAAGGATGTTGCCAAAGCTGTGGAAGTCGCCCAAAAGGCTTATAACGAGTGGAGTAAAGTCCCGGTGATGAAAAGGGTTCAGGTGCTTTATCATTTAAAGTCCCTCTTGGAAGACAACAGGGAAGAGTTGGCGGAAATCATAACCAACGAATGTGGTAAAACAAGGGCAGAATCCTTGGGAGAGATTCAAAGAGCAATAGAAAATGTAGAAGTAGCATGTGGTACCCCAATGCTTATGGCTGGCGACATTATTGAAGATATTGCAACGGGTATTGACGAGATGATGATCAGACAACCTCTTGGCGTATCGGCATGTATTACCCCTTTCAATTTTCCGGGCATGATCGTTTTTTGGTTTTTACCATATGCCATTGCCACAGGTAATGCTTTTATTGTAAAGCCATCGGAAAAAGTTCCCATGACGATGATGAAGATTTTTGAGTTGATGGATGCCCTGGACATGCCCAAGGGATTGATCAATATGGTGCACGGAGGTAAAGAATCAGTAGATGCCTTGTTGGAACACCCTTTGGTAAAAGGAATCAGTTTTGTGGGCAGTACACCAGTTGCACGATATATCTACTCAAAAGGAACGGCGAACGGAAAACGTGTTCAGGCACAAGGTGGTGCCAAGAACCCAGTTGTAATATTACCAGATGCCGACATAGAAATGTCTTCAAAGATCATAGCAGATTCGGTCTATGGCTGTGCAGGTCAAAGATGTCTTGCGGCATCCACCATTATAACTGTTGGGGATGATAAAGGAGATATTAAGGAATCCATTTATGAAACTGTAAAAAAGCGTACTACGGGATATGGTCTTCAGGATGTGGATATGGGACCGGTCATTACACCGGAGAGTAAGGTTAGAATTGAGGGACTTATCCAAAAAGGTCTCGATGAGGGAGCCAAATTATTATTGGACGGAAGGAATGCAAAGGTTTCGGGTTATGAAAAAGGAAACTTTTTGACTCCTACGATATTGGAAGATGTTGCCTTGGACAAGGAATTGATCAAAACAGAGATTTTTGGTCCTGTGATGAGCCTTATCTCTTTAAAAAACATAGAAGAAGCATTGCAGTTTGTAAACAATGGGGCCTATGGAAATATGGCTTGCCTGTTCACAACTAATGGAGCAAGCGCCAGAAAGTTCAGAAATGAAGCGGATGCCGGTAATATTGGGATAAATATTGGTGTTGCGGCTCCGATGGCACAATTCCCGTTCAGCGGCTGGAAAGATAGTTTCTTTGGAGATCTTCATGGTCAAGGAAAGCATGCCATAGAGTTTTTTACGCAGACAAAAGTGGTTATTGAACGTTGGCCCAATATCTGGTCACGCAAATTTTAATGGGGAAGCGAATGATTAAAATAGCAAATGCCCCATGCTCATGGGGCGCCTTGGAATTTGATCTTGAAGACAAATCCGAAGAAATCGGTTTCGAGCAGGTATTGAATGAAATAAAGGAGACCGGATATTTGGGAACGGAATTGGGAGATTGGGGTTTTATGCCCACAGATCCAGCAGCATTGAGGGAAGAAGTATCCAAACGGGGCCTGGAACTGTTAGGGGCTTTTGTTCCGGTTCCCCTTGCAAATCAAAAGGAACATTCCAACGGATTGGAATCGGCGATGAGAGTTGCTAAATTGATTTCCGATGCAGGATATAACGATGCATTTATAGTATTGGCCGATGACAATGCTTCGGTACCGGAAAGAACTCAAAATGCGGGAAGGATCACAGCACAAATGGCATTGAGCCAAGAGCAATGGAAAATCTTTGCCAGAGGCGCAGAGGAAATAGCTCGGAAAGTTAAGGAAACCTATGGGATACGAACAGTTTTCCATCATCATTGTGCTGGTTATGTGGAAACGCCCAAAGAAATTGATACCTTAATGGAATTGACGGACCCAAATGTTCTTGGGCTTTGCCTTGACATGGGACATTATGCCTTTGGTGGAGGAAATCCGGTCGAAGCTTTGGAAAAATATAAGGAAAGAATATGGCACGTCCATTTTAAGGATTATGATCCAGTGGCGGCACAAACGTCCGAAAAGGAAGGCGGTGATTACTTTAATGCTTTGAAGAGAGGGGTCTTTTGTGAACTTGGAAAGGGAGTGGTTGATTTTAAATCAATAGTTGAAATCCTGGAACAAACCGGATATAAAGATTGGATAGTAGTGGAACAAGATATTTTGCCGGGTATGGGATCTCCCAAAATCTGTGCAGAAGCTAATCGTCAATATATAAAAACATTAGGATTATAGTAGGATGTCAAATACTAAAGATTTTAAAATAGCCATAGCAGGCTTGGGCAGAATAGGTAAAATACATTTGGGGAACCTCTGCCAAATGAAAGGTGTACAAGTAGTGGCAGCCATGGACCCTCTTGAGGAAGGTAGGCAGTATGCCAAGGAGAAAATGGTTCCGAACATAGTCTCTTCTTATTCAGAAATGCTGGAAATTGGAGAAATAGATGCTGTAATTATCTGTTCGCCCACAAATACCCACGCCGATTATGTAGAAATGGCCGCTAAAGCCGGTATCCATTCATTTTGCGAAAAACCTTTAGACTTGTCATTAGAGCGTGTGGTTGAGGTCCTTGAGGTTGTTAAGAAGTCTGGAACTAAACTAATGTTGGGCTTTAACCGAAGGTTCGACAAGGAATTTAGAAAAGTAAAGGAGCTGGTCAAAAATGGCGCCGTAGGTGAACCTCATTTGGTTAAAGTTACCAGTAGAGATCCAGGGGCCCCACCAATAAGCTACATTGAAAAATCGGGGGGACTGTTCTTGGACATGACCATCCATGATTTTGATGTGGCCCGATTTATTGTGGACAAGGAAGTAGTGGAAGTGTTTGCCAAAGGAGCCGTTTTAATTGACCAAGCCATTGGTGAAGTAGGGGATATAGATACAGCGATAGTAACTCTTGGATATTCTGATGGAACTATGGCTGTTATTGATAATAGCAGGCAGGCCTCCTACGGATACGACCAGAGGGTTGAGGTTTTTGGATCCCAGGGAATGGTACAATCAAACAACAATTTTATGGATTCCCATAAATTGTACAATGATAAAGGAATACATGCAGCTTTACCGTTGCATTTCTTTTTGGAAAGGTATCAAGAGGCATATAGGATTGAAATCATGGACTTTATAAAAAGCCTTGAAAATGGAAATGAAATGCCAGTTGATGGAAATGATGGGCTACAATCCTTGAAGATTGGTCTTGCTGCCATAAAATCACTTAAGGAAAACCGACCTGTGAAGATTTCCGAAATTTTTTGTGAGTAAAAGTAGTTTGACCGGGGGATGATTTGAATTCTCTACACTAACTTAATCAATTAAACAGAAAGCACTGTTAATCTCGCGGTTTTCAGTGCTTTGTGTTTTATATGTCTTACAAGTGCTTTTAAACTTTAATCATCAACAGTACAAAGGTCCAAACAATTAAATTAGGGATAAGTAGTTCTGTAATTGGGCTTCTGGAAAAGATGAGCGCCTGTACGTTTTGATATCATCTTCTGGAAAATCACGGGATATTTCTTCAATTATCTGTTGAAATTGTTCCAAGGCCTCCATGCTACTGGGTGATAAGGAATGGTTTAAAATCGAATAAGGGTTATGCCTCTGCAAATATTTATTCAAGCGCTACGAATAAACATTTTTAAAGATCATAAATTAAGAAAAGTACTTTTTAATCATGCCAAGGATTAATAAAACCCGTATTTTGTATCGGACAATGCCTTTCATTTAAATAAATAAAGAATGTTTAACCCCTATAAAGCATTGTATTGTTCTACATATGTATTTCTTATCCTCAACCGACAACAATAAAATTAGTAGGAATACATCATCTTTTCGGAATTACATTTTTTGCCTTAAACTTACTGTTCTTGGCCTTTTACTGACCATGAACACTCTTGAGGCACAGAACAGTAAGATAGATAGCCTTAAAAATGAATTGGCACTTCATACAGAAAAAGACACTACAAGGGTCAATCTTTTAAATGCACTGGCTTTTTCTCACTTTGTAAAGGACATTCCAAAAACCCTTGAATATTTAGAAGAAGCAAATACGTTGGCCGAAGCTATCCATTTTAAAAAAGGAAAGGCCAGAAGTATCTATATTAAAGGTATTACCGAAGCTATACAATCGGATTTTGACCAAGCAATTGATTATTATAACGATGCTTTGAAGTTATATGAAACCATTGGCTTTGACAAAGGAATCGCAAATTGTTACAATGCCATAGGCATAACCTATAAAAACAAAGGGGAGCCCCAAAAATCCATATCTTATTTTAAAGAAGCAATTAAAATAGAGGAGGAGATAGGTAGTGATAACTTATCTGCCAGTCTATTGAATTTGGGATCAACCTATCAGAATGTAGGAGAGTTTGATGAAGCTCTTCTATTTCTTAAAAAGGCACATTCCATCGCCAAACTTGATAAAAACGACCAAAGAGTCGCCTATAGCCTAAATAATATTGGAATTATATATGTGGACCAGGGCAATTATCCTTTAGCTCTTGAACACTTTAATAAGTCGTTATATGCAAATGAAAAGCTGGGAGACAGTATAGGTGTTGCCAATAACCTCTTAAATATGGGGCAAGTTTACCAAACCCAAAAAAAAAATGATAAGGCCATGGCGTGCTTTCAAAGGTCCTTAAATATCAATAAACAGATCAATAGAAAGGAAGGAATTTCTTATTTGTTGAACGATATAGGTAAAATACATGCGGAAAATGGGGATTACAAAACCGCTTTGGATAATTTTAATGAAGCATTGTTTATAAGTAGGCAAATTGGAGCAATAAGCGATGTTCCCTTTGCTCTGAACAATATTGGAGGGGTTTACTTGATCACAAAGGATTATTCCGCAGCAAGAAAGTATTTTACAGAGGCAAAGAAAGTTGGTGAGGAAGTTGAAAGCAAGGAGGCGTTGTGCGGGGCATATATTGGACTTTCAAGAACCTATATAAACCAAGGAAACTATACTACTGCTTTGGGCAATGTGCTTAGGGCCAAAGAAATTTCCGAATCATCTGGTTTTTTGGACTATCAAAAAGAAGCTTCGGAAATTCTCTCCGTAATTTATAAGGCTACGGGCAATTACAAGGCTGCGCTTGAAAGCTATGAGCAGTTCAAAATTTTTAACGATAGCCTATTTAATAAAGAGAGTATAGAAAGAATAGCTCAGTTGGAGTATGAATATAAGTATAAACAAGAACTGGACTCTGCTAGTATCCGTGAATTGAACCTCACTAAGACCGTACTGACCACATCACAGGATTTGGCCAGATCAAAGCAAAATCATTTATGGGCCGTTATCGGAATTTTGATCATATCCATAGTCTTGGGCTCAATGATATTTTATCAAAAATTCAATACGATCAAGGCCAAGAACCAGAACATTATTACCGAACAAAAACTATTGCGTTCACAAATGACCCCTCACTTTATCTTTAACTCCTTGTCCGTTTTACAAGGGATGATATTAAATAAAGAAGAGAAAAAATCGATTACATATCTATCAAAGTTTTCGAAACTGCTTCGGATTGTTCTTGAGAATTCGAGAGATAAAGTTGTTCCTCTTATCCACGAATTGAATGCGATCGATAATTATATGATATTACAGAACTTGGATGCCACTCCGCCCTATAATTATAGTTTGATGGTAGATGAAAATATAGATATTGATCTTTTTATGATTCCTCCCATGCTTATTCAGCCCTTTATTGAAAATGCCATTGAACATGCTTTTACTGGTAATGAGGAGACTAGGGAGATAGAGGTTCACCTTGGTTTGGAAGGCAAAGAATTACGTTGCACCATTGCCGACAACGGTATTGGTATTAATGCGCGAAAAGAGAGCAAACGAAATGGTAAAAAATCCTTGGCAACGACGATAACGTCGGAACGATTAAAAATAATATCAAAAGATTTTAAAATGAACGGTTCCGTCACCATTGAAGATAGGGCACATTACAACCAACAGGGAACAATCGTAACTTTAACAATACCCCATAAAATACTATTGGAAGCATGAAGGCATTGCTGATAGAGGATAAAATTTATATAAGAAAAGGCTTAATAAACCTTTTGGAGGCCATGGACACCCCTGTGGAAGTGATCGGAGACTGTGGTAGTGTTAAAGAAGCAGTAGTGATAGCCAATGCCTGTAGGCCGGAACTTGTTTTTTTGGATATCAACCTTCCCGATGGTACCGGATTTGATTTTTTGGACCAGACAGAGAACCTTGAATTTAAGGTTATTTTTATTACGGCTTATGAGGAGTACGCCTTAAAAGCATTAAAAACAGGTGCAATAGATTATCTTTTAAAACCGGTAGATGTTGAGGAACTGCAATCGGCATTGGAGAAGGTTAGTTTATTGGCCATTTCGGAGCAAAAAGAGCAGTTAAAAACCGTAAAAAAAGTTTGGTACCAAGACGAGGCAACAATGGTGTTGTCGCTTAGTGATAGCTTTCAGGTATTAAACTTAAAAGAGCTTTTGTTTTGTGAGTCGGATAAAGGCTATACTACTTTTTACCTTGAGAACGGTAAAAAATTTGTAACCTCCAAACCTATTAAAGAATACGAGGAAAAGCTTCAAAAAATGAATTTCACTAGACCGCATCAGTCATTTATGGTGAACCTGAAATTCATCGATATATGATAAATCAGGAATAATTTATTTAAAGAACGGTCAAAAAATCCCTGTTTCTTCCCGAAAAAAGGAAGCATTTATAAATACATTTCTCGCCTACAACAATCATTGAGCATTTATTTGAGCAAATCCCCTCAACGATTTTTTCCTAATCTCCAGCAAATATATATCCGAGATCAACGAATATAAATTCGCTATTTCGGGTACAGTTTCACTATTGCATCTTTACGCTCAGAAAACCATTTCTTACTTAGAGGTACCTACAGAAAATAGCTTCTTTCCTCGGGCTGTCCTAAAGCTGGAAATGGCATAAACCAAATCATTATGGAAAATATCAAAGCGAAATTAGGCCAAGGAGGGCTTTTGCTTGCCGCAATGGGCATTATATCCATTGTACTGTCAATTTTCAACTACAATATTAGGCTTTTGGCTTGGATAGATGTCTGGGGCGGTACTGTGGGATGGATCATTAGGGTTCTCCTAATACTTGGGGGAGGCGCTTTGTTCTTCCTTTTTGGAAGAGATAACGAGGATTGATAAATCAAATATAAAAAAATGAGAAAACTGAAGGCTAGTATTGTAAGTTTTGCTGTGGTCCTATTGATCTCCTGTGGGGGTGGGGTCAGCAAGCAAGAAGCCAATTCCGAAGGATTTGAGGCTATTGAAGATGTTCTAAAAAGCAAATTCGGGGATGAGGCCCATTACACGGATTTAACGATCACCTACAATGAAACTATAGGGAACATTGTGGGGATTACGGTTACCGAAGCTCCAGAATCCTTAAAAATGGGGGAATGGACCCTTTCGCAGGACAATTGGACACAAACCTCGGAAATAGCGCTGGAAATACCGCAGGGAACAAAGGCAGCTGATTTTATGTTCCAATTGGGCAGTAAGATCAATCTGGGTCAGCTGGGAAGATTTGTTGAAAAATCCAAGGAACAGCTATCAACAGAAAAAGAGATTGAAAACCCTTCGTTGCACATGGCTTTTATAAAAATGCCAAAAAATGGCAACAGGGCCAAAATAGAATATGTGGTGATGCTCAAACCCGAAAAAGGGGGAACCACTTTCACATTTAGCTATGATTTAAATGGAGCACTTCTCAATGTAGATTACTAAAGAAATAAATATAATAAACATCAAACCCAAAATCATGATTAAAAAAATTAAAACGATTAATGTACTGGTATTGGCAATATTGCTGACAACCTTTAGCTGTAGTAAAGATGATGATCAGCCAGCTAATGCTGTCTTGGAGGGCCTTGTAGTGTCCATAGATGAAAACCCTACAAACGGTCAGGTTATAGGTACGGTGCAAACTAATGAGGGAGCTGCAACAAATTTCAGCATAAGCTCGCAAACACCTTCTGGTGCTCTGAGTATCAATAGTTCTTCAGGTGAAGTTACTGTTGCGGATGCATCACTGTTCGATTTTGAAAGCAATTCAACTATAACGGCAACTATTACCGCTGAAAATGCTGAAGATTCGGTAACAGTTACGGTAAACCTTGATAATGTCTTTGAGATAACGATTCAGGATTTTACTGAAACAATTGATGAAAATCCGACCGATGGTCAGGTTATAGGCGCCCTACAGACCTCTGGGGGTACTGCGGCCAATTTTAGCATAACATCACAAACACCTGTAGGCGCAATGAATATTGATGCCAATACTGGAGA
The DNA here is from genome assembly GCA_018222835.1 of Algicola sp. Lineage (GTDB taxonomy): Bacteria > Bacteroidota > Bacteroidia > Flavobacteriales > Flavobacteriaceae > Flagellimonas. The sequence goes on from JAAEZN010000016.1 coordinate 36,996, forward strand.
ACTCACTGTAGTTGATCCCAATTTGTTCGATTTTGAAACCAACCCCATCATTACGGCGACGGTTACAGTGGATGATGCCGAAAATCCTGCGACGGTGACCGTAAATCTCAATGATGTGGATGAAATTACGGTTCAAGAAGCCAACTTTACCTTGGATGAAAACCCAGCTAATGGAGATGTAATTGGAACCCTACAGGCGTCTGCCGGTTCAGCTCTAACCTATACGATCACGTTTCAAAATCCTGCCGGGGCTTTTAACATAGACCAAAATACAGGAGAGCTATCGGTTGCAGACGAAACCTTGTTCGATTATGAAACCAATTCCAATATGTTGGCAACCATTTCGGTGGACAATGGCACATATTCGGTATCTGCGAACGCGTTTGTTGCCCTTAACGATTTAAATGAAGTTGGAGAGTTCAAGTATGGTGGTGTAATCTTTTGGGTAGATCCTGCGGACAACGGATACGGTTTGGTTTCTGCTATTACGGATCAAAGTACGGGTGCAACTTGGGGTTGTCAAGGAACATTGATTTCCGGAACTTCAACTAGTTTTGCCAGTGGAGAAACAAATACCGCTGCTATAATTGCCGGTTGTGCAACTCCTGGGATAGCTGCTGATATTGCTGTCAATACAACTACTGAAGGTTATTCCGATTGGTTTTTGCCTAGTTGGAACCAATTGAATGCAATGTATGCCAATAAGGCTATCATAGATGCTACGGCTACTGCCAATGGTGGTACGGCCTTCCCTGCATCTATGTTTTACTGGAGTTCTTCCGAGTCCAATAGTGATACGGCATGGGCTGTATATTTTGACACTGGATCTGGTGGAGGATATAACAAAGGAGCTTCCGCAAACTTTAGGGTAAGAGTGGTCAGGGAATTTGACGTCGCAAACTAATACTGTATTTCAAACACCTCCAACATACTTTGTTGGAGGTGTTTTTTTAAGAATAGGTCCAGTGATGTAGAACCAATATTCCAATACTATCATGAGCAAAAATTATATCTATTATCCACCCATAAATGCCAAAAAATCATCCACAAGACAAGATGAAAAATGGGATGAAGCGGTGGCTTTTTTCAATAGCAAACAATACGATAAGGTGATACCTACCTTGTTGGAATATGTTGGCAACCATTTTGAGAGCAAAAAAATGGGCGATACCTATGAGATACCACATGGTTCAGTAGTCATTTCCATTACACAAACAGCGGATGAGCTGTTGGTGAAATGTCCTTTCTTACATATAGAGAACGCCAAAAAAGTACCATTGATGCGTCGTTTGGCCGAACTGCGCATGTATCCGCTCAATTTGGCCAATGTGGTTTTGGAGGACAATTTGGTCTATTTTACATTCGCATGCCCGATCAGCTTATGCGAACCGTATAAAATCTATGGGGTCTTTCGGGAAATTTGTTATCATGCCGATAGCTTTGATGATGAGTTTATAGAAAAATTTGGTGCGGCCCATCTCCAAGAGCCAAAGACGATACCTTTCTCGGAAAATGTAAAACAGGAAGCTTATGCCAATTGCCAGAAAATTTTGGAAGAAGGCATACAGCGTTTGGATCATTACATGGAAAAGCGCCATGGAAACAATGCTTGGTACACCCTGAATACCACTCTTAAAAAAATAGAGTTCCATACCGAGCCCCAAGGGTATTTGCGCACGGTTTTGGAAAAGGCAATAGATGGTCTATACGATAGAAAGGTTCCCTTTCAGAACCGATTGCTCAATGGCAAGTCGAGTCTTGAAAAACTAAAAAACTATCCAAAGGATAAATTTCTGGACGACCTATATCAGATAGAGACCTTTATCCCCTACAAGTACAGTGCTAAAAAGGAGAATATCAGGGAAAACTGGGAGGATAGTTATGCAGAGGCACAAGAGATGATGGGCAATGCCCAATTTGAAGATGCCTGCAATTTGTTGCAATCTTGTTTTTATGGGCTTGTTCTATTACAATTTAGTGAATACGGATATCAGTAAACCCCTAACCGACGCCTTGAGCCATGCCAGTGGGTTGGATTGGAGCCAAGCAGCACCCATTTTATTGAAAGGAATGGAATCCATTATGGAAGACTCCTTTATGGGCAATGAATTTGGCATGGACCTATCAAAAATAATGGGGGAACAAATGCAACAATCCATGGCGGCAATACAGCAAATGATGGCCAACCTAAATACCAAATAAGGAATGAACGCAATTCAGAACATAGAAAATTCAGTATATAGAATCAACACTGCCAATGGTTCCGGTACAGGCTTTTACAGTTTACAGGACGATATGATCGTCACCAATTTTCACGTAGTGTCGGGCAGTTTGTCTGTAAGTATAGAGGGAGTGGACAAGAATAGATATTTGGCAAAGGTGGTATATGTTAACCCCGGTAAGGACATTGCCTTTTTAAAGGCGGAAAAACTTCCAAAACCTTCCCGGTCTGTACTCACAAAGCATCAAACCGAAGCTGCTTCAAGGGATAAGGTACTCGTTTTGGGGTATCCTTTTGGAATGCCATTTACGGTAACCGAAGGTATAGTATCCAATCCAAGGCAAATTATAGGAGGCAATAATTTTATACAAACGGATGCAGCCATCAATCCAGGAAATAGTGGTGGTCCTGTGGTCAACGAAAAAGGGGAACTTATAGGTATCGTAACCTCCAAATTTTCCGATGCGGACAATATGGGCTTTGCCATTCCTATGGAAACACTCCGTGAAGAGCTTGAAATTGTTGATGAACTATCCGATGGACTCACTATCGGTTGCCCCAGTTGTAATGGACTCATTGTTGAAAAAACGGGGTATTGCCCCAATTGTGGGAATGATATTGACGAAGCGCTGTTTGAAGAAAGTCCATTGTCAGATTTTAGCATAAAGGTGGAAGAGGCCATTCATAGCTTGCAGTTGGACCCGGTTTTGGCACGGTCAGGTAGGGAGCGATGGTTTTTTCATCAAGGAAGTGCAGAAATACGTATGTTCGTCTATGACAATAATTACCTGTTTGCCACCTCTCCTTTAAATGATCTTCCCCGTACAAATCTGGGCGGGTTGTACGAGTATATCTTGACTGCGGACACAGGCGAGCACCGACTTTCTATTTCGGACAATCAGATTTTCCTGTCCTATCGCGTACACATAAGCGATTTGTATTCAGAAAGCAAAGAAGAGGTCTTAAAGGGTATTGCACAACTTGCCACAAAAGCAGATGATCTAGATAATATGTTCGTGAACGATTTTGGTGCTAAAATGACAAGGTATAGTAAATAGTAAAGTATATACTGATTACAATGATTCAGGATAAATAAAAACAATAAGGAAATGACGCTTGCCTTAAAAATAGTAATAGCATCGGCAATTTTCTGTGTTTTGGCATTGGTGTTTGTAGCCATGTTAAAAAAGAAGATAGTTACCATAACATTGTTTGTCCTGACCGGATTTTTCTTGTTGGCAGCAACATTTTACGCCTATATTGAGTATTCAGCCTATCAAAAAAGGGTGGAAAGGTATGCCAATAGAGGAAGCGATATGGTGGTTGAACTTGATGAAAAACCTCAATCCGAACTGGAATTAAGTACCTTAAAGTACTTTCAAGAATATCGAAATTCCCTGAACGGTTATGAAGTCTTCCTATTGGAGATAGGGATGAACCATATGGACCAGGATTCGTATCAAAATACAATACGGGATCAAATAATGGCCAATTTGGAAAATGAGGAGTATGGTGAAACCTACTGGAATACGGTTTTTAATATCGCATTTGAATACGATGGGAACATCAAGAAATACCATAGGCCCAATTATAATGCATTGTATGTTATACCTGCTGATTATGAATATAGTAATCTGGAGGGAGACTATGGAGATTTGAATGTGCCAGAGAACTATGCTTATTTTGAGCGTATGTGCCAGTTGTTGTATATGTCCCAAAAAGCAAAGTTGTTTGATCGTTCGGCAGAAAACATTACCAATCTCTGGAAACAGAACAAGTCCTATATCTATACTTTTTTCTCCAAAAGCAAATACGACGAACTGTGCAAGCAAGTTGTGGACGATTTGATAGAAATACACGATACCATAATTGCAACACCGAACTACGATAAGTTTTATAAGATGTACGACGTATCGGACGATGCCTTTCTAGAATTCCCCTCATTGGAATATACCAGTTCTTTCGAATATTCTTGGCCCTTTAGCTTTTGGGACCGTCGTTTTACGGAAAACAATGCATCCGAGGTGTATGCTATTTTAAATGAAATCCAAAATCATTATAAAGATTGAAATGAAAAAAGCCGTTGCCATCTTTGCTTTAGTGGGTCTTGGCCTTGTGGGACTGGCCTATTATTTTTCGTTGGAATCACATAAGTTGATTGAACAGAAAGAAGAAGCGGATCATCTAAACCAGATTGTTCTCGAGAACAAGATGACAGCAGATGAGGCTGCCAGAGAAGAACTGCTTTACGGCAACACGGTCATCTATCAATCCATTGACTTTAGCAAACCCGATTACTCTGTAGTAAGCCCTTGTATGCAACGTTTTCAGGCCACTGGTGAGCTTGACGCACTGTGCTTAAATAAGATTTTGGATGTTGTGGTGGATGATTTTGGGGAACAAGGATTTATAAATGCGATAATCGGTTCTAGTATCGACTACGATAACCTTTCTTTAGACCATACTTTTTTGGACAATTTGTTCAAAGAGCAAACCTCTTTGCCCAATAAGCTTGTTCTTGGTTTTTTGAATAAGTATCGAAACCCCAGTCGTTTACAAGAGGCGTTTGATGCCCATAAGCAAGACCTTTTTAATAATGTTCCCAAAAACCTGTATCAAAAGTTCTTTGAGGAGCAAATCACGGAATGTCTGTCCGCTTACGAAGAAATTGCAGGCCAGAACAATAAAGAGGCCTTTTTTGAAGATATATACTTTAAGGCAGACACCCAAAACTTACATGACCAATACTGGAAATACACTTTTTGGAAAAGAAGGGCCATTGAAAAAAACGATGAGGTGCTGTACACCATATTGAGTGAAATTAAAGCGTATTACAATGATCAATAATGTATATGCCTGCATAGTGCGACCAAGAGCTTTTACATGGGAATAGTCATTATCATCTTCCTCGTTCTCTTACTGGCTGCACTGGTTTTTCTTGCTTATAAGTTGCTCCGATATGTGCTCAAAAGTAAAAAACGGACCGTTGTGGCCCTTGTGTTATGTGGTGTAGTGGTCTTGATTGTAGGCATCAATACTGTTTTCTTCAAAAAAATGCAGTTCATACAATCCAAAGTGTATCCAGACCTATACTTGGTTAAAAATCCCGTTAAAGACAAAAAAGATTTGCGCATCGCCATTAAGGAATTTGTGATTCAGCAAACCAAAGTAAACTTTGAAAACCATGAAGAATCCATAAAGGCCCAGGCGGTATCAAACTATTCATTACGGTTTTACGAATACAACAAAAGTTGGGGCATCAATCTATTTGCAGATGCAGGAACGGCCTATTTTATTGAAAACGAGGAAGACCCCAGTGGTTTTGTCGTTGAAGAATTGTCCATGTATGTAGCATATCGGTTGGCCCAATTCCAAATGAATCTTTGTGAAAATGATTCAAGCTTTTATTGTGGCGAACTAAGGTATTTTGACAAAGGTGAGATTTCAAAAACAGAGGTTCTGACGGATATAGCTCCAATCCTTTCTAATATTCCCGCAAAAAAATGAACAAGGAAAAAATCATATCGCGGCAAAAGAAGGGAAGCATAGTTTTGGAATATGCCTTATGGGTTATTGCCGCTCTGTTTTTTGGTATTGGCTATATGTACTTTATTCTAGGCTCAATACCGGAATCGACCAATGCTTGGAACTTTTTTCTCGGTCAAATTTACCTCTTCGCGCTCATTCGTATAGGACTATTGATCGGGGGGATTGTGGCCTTGTTATTTATACTTTTTGATGTGCTTTATCTAAAAAGAAAGCTAATAGCGACCAAGAATTCATTTTTGATTCGAGTCATTTCAATGCTTTTGATAACGGGCATCGTAGGTGTGATCCATTACATTCTCGAAAAATATTTAGATGTTATATAACTATGAACTATACACAGATTTTAATACTCATATGCTTAACAGCCGTTTTTAGCTCCTGCAATCAGAAAAAAAAGCAAGAGGTCACCAAGGAGGTAGCACAAGACACTGTTGATCAAATAGTGGAAGAGATGGAGGAGGTGCCAAATAAAACTACCAACTTTAGTGATGTGATGGACGGGATTAAAGAGAGACCATTGCCGGTACTGGACGATACGAATTTTGACAGTTTTATTGAGGAAGGCGACTTGAATGAGATCGATTCTGGAACTTTTAAAATAGAAACCATATACCCGGATTTCTATAGTGAAGGTTCAAAATACCGGCCCATGGCCTCTTATAAGCTGGCTTTGTCCCAAAACTTTTATACTGTGGTGGTGACCTTTAGAAAAGGTGATCATGAAATGGAGTCCACATTGATCAATTATGACCTAAATGGAAATGTTATTGATTACCAACTTGTTGCCTATGATGAAATTGCGGAGGGCATGTCTCGTACAGAATCCCGTATAAGCGAGAACAAAATTATGGTAAATCATATTTTTTGGACGGAAAAGAAGGAGATTGAACAAAAGGAATACCGAATCCATGAAGATGGAAAAATAAAAAAAATAGATACCAAGGTACTAAGTAACACCCTTACGGATTATACATTGATTTTATCCGTTTTGGAAGAGCTTCAACTAAACTTGTTGTCCGTTAAAACTGACTTGATCGTTTCCAAGGCCATGCCTCAATACCCAGATGAGTTCATTGTGGTGATTCCAGAGATCGTGGACGAGGGAGAGCAATATTTCGAACTTAACAGCCATATCGTAATTGCCAATGACAAAACGGGAGGAATATCGCACAGATTCTTTGAAAGTGTAGCTGACAACCAATGGGTCTCCGATGCCATCGGACTCCGAGAAATAAAAATTGATACGGCTGCGTATTTCATATCTGAAGACACAAGAGCTTTTGGGATACGTGTTTACCGCTACGGAATGTCCCATGCAAATCCTTATGAAAATGAAACAATATCCTTATTCGTAAAATCGGGCGATACCCTTAAAAAAGTCCTGGATAAGTATGGAGTGATGGATTATGGAGGTGAATGGGACACCGACTGCGATGGTGAATTTCTTCGCACCGAAAAAATACTCATTCTATCTGATCAAAAGACCAATGGGTACTTTGATATTGCGGTAAAGGGGAAAATGACCAAAACCAAAAATACGACCAATGAGAATGGAGACTGTGATGCCGAGGAAATTACGACCGATCAAACTTCATTATTAAAATTCAATGGGCAGGAGTACAAAGATGAGACCAGGGAACAATAGAAAACAGCATTGAGTATAGTATTACTTTATTCAAAAAACAGATAAACCTTTTTTAGTATGGAAATCATAAGTATCATTTCAGTTTTGGCGCTTATTGGTATTGTAGGCATTGTGGTCAACAACCGAATAATCGCTAAAAAAAATCAAGTGGCCCAAGCCTACGGGAGCATAGAGATCTACCTTAAAAAGCGGTTCGATTTAATTCCGAATCTTATTGCAATGCTCAACAAGTATCTGGCGCACGAAAAGGAGACCTTACTTAAAATTACCGAACTACGAAGTACTATTGAAAAAGCTTCCGAAGCCAACGAAAAAATAAAGGCATCAAACGAGCTCACACACATTATGAGCGGATTGAACATTAATTTAGAAAACTATCCCGACCTAAAAGCAGATAAGCAATTTACGAGCATTGAATATGAAATATCAGACATTGAAGATCAAATATCTGCAGCACGACGAGCATACAACGCAGCAGTAACTGGCTACAACAATACCATCCAAATGTTTCCGGCCAGCCTAATAGCTGGCTTACGAAAGGACACTGTGAATATTCTTTTGGAAATACCTAAAGCGGAACAAAAGGAAGTAAATATCAATCAATTATTAAATCCATAAACTATGCAAATGTTTGACAACCTGCCGTGGTACGGCTACATAATACTGGTACTGGCCATTGTTTCATACGCCTATCGCTATTTCAAAATAGGGAAAAAGGAATATGATGCCCCAGATTTGTCCAAGGCCAAATTCAGAAAATCTTTAAATAGCAAGCTGGAAAAAGAACAATTATTTGCCTTGGCCTTTTATACGCCCATTTCAGAATGGTGGAAAGCAGATTCCAATACATTGTCATTTCTAGATGCCAAGACGATACAACCCTATTTGGAAGGTTGGGGCATCGACACCCCTGATGGTTATTGGGAATTGACGGAGTATTTTATGAAGGATGGTCGTCGTTGGTATTTTGATTTCATCAACCATATGGTTCAAAACGTTCCAGAAGAGGAATGGGATGGGCTAATGAGAAAAAAATTCGGTAATAATGAACGTGCAGACCGTTATTTTAGGTTGTTGCGTAACGGGGAAGTCTTGAATACCTTAAAGCAGAAAGGAATCATGACGTTCGATTCTGAATTGGAACTCGGAGTTGCCGGTTATGATGCGGCGATTTTGGTAGGGCAGGCCAGAAAGGCATTTACGGGCAACCTGATTTCTGAGAAGGACGCTTGGAAGGTTATTAATTTTGCCAAAGAATTGGCACTGCACCATTTTTCATCCTGGGAAGATTTTGGAAAGAGCTTTGCACTTGGTTTTGCCCTGGATATGAAGGAGAGTTATAACGATTACAAAGAAGAGGTGTACCATATCTACCAACAAGTTATGGAAAGCCCCGATAGCCCTTGGAACACCATTGACTGGCCACAATAAAAACGATGCAGCACTCCGTACAAAAAGTATATACCGAAACCAGCAAGGCGCTCAACGATATTTGCAAAAGAAGAAAACGTACCCTTTTTTTTCAAAAGATTATGTGGGGTATAACCGGATTGTATCTTTTGTTGATGATATTGTTTATAGTGAGTAATTATGTTTCGATTTTGGAACTGCCCATTTTCAAATCAATTTTGCCGACCCAGAACAATCCATATGCCAATATGTATCCAATTGCAGGGCTATTGGTTCTGTTGTATATCACCACTTTTTTCTTTACCAGAGCTTTTCAAAAGTTTAAACTAAAGGAAATGGAAAGCATGGCCAAAATGGTAAAAATGTTGTTCCCACAGGTAGAATTTACACAAGGTGCAGCTGCCCCGATAAAAGAGGTCGTCAACAGCAAATTCTTTTCTTGGGTCAAAAAGGACACTCCAGTATATAGTTATGGACAGATACGGGGAAGGCTAAGTAATTCAATCGTTAACATAGCGGATATTGGAATTGTGGAACACAATATTTCCAATAAAGTAACCGGAGGTTTAATGCACATTCCCATCCTGAACATGCTGGTGGTATTCTATCAGTATATCTTTAAGAACATGGCTTCAAATACGATGGCGGATAATCAATATTTTACCTTTAGGGGAATGTTCTGTTGGTTGCAATTTAAAAAGAAACTGAACGGACATACTGTGGTTTTGCCCAATAACCCAACAACTAAATGGGATAGATTGGCCAGTCTTAACTTTAAGGAGGAACAAAGAATACATTTGGAAGATCCTAGATTTACCGACAATTTTAGGGTATATGGCACCGATCAAGTGGAGGCTCGTTATGTTCTATCTTCTTCGCTTATGGAAAGGATTGTTGCTTTAAAAGAAAAGTTTGACCGCCCTATATTTCTATCTTTTCAAAACAGACAAATGTATTTGGCGGTGTTGAACAAAAATGGTTTGTTTTCATTTCCATTAGGAAAGTTGGAAGGTATAAAGGTTATAGAGGAATTGGCCAATGATATTGATACTGCTTTAGGAATATCGAACGGACTGTAGATGTAAACCAGGAATACTCCCAAGGCAAAAACAATTGTTATGTACTGTTCTTTTTTGGTTTGATGAAGCTGTACGTTGAGAAACTCACTATTTTTTTACTTCTCGATCACTCTTGCACAATCTTTAGTGATCGATTAAATCGGTATAAAATAAAAATGCCCTATTTAAATAGGGCATTTTATATTCATACGAAGGTTTATTTACATTTTCAACCGCATAAAAAGTTCATGTGTGTTGTTATCCAGACCATCAATTGGACTTTGAATTGAGGTTTCGTAAGCATAACCCAAATTGAATCCATGGCTAATATTAAAGAGAAAAAGACCACTAAAACTTTCATCATGTCTATAACTTGCTCCGAACTCAAACTTTTCTCCAAAGTCCAATATGCCCGTTAGTTCTACTGATAGAGGAGATGCATCTACGTACCTTAACATTCCCATTGTTTTAAGGTCTAAGGTCTTTCCCAATAAAAAAGTGTATCCTCCGCTCAAATATGCATGCATCCGGTCAGCTCCTAGATATGCATTGCCATCACGTTCTTGCAAACGATCTGGGGTCAATAATTTTGGAGCCGATAAGGAAGCGAAATATCTATCGTGCTTAAGGAATATTCCAGCACCAACATTGGGCGTAAAACGACTATCATAATTAGTTAAAGCTCCATCTTGACCAACTCCATAAGTAACCAAACCTTCTGTATTGGCGTCGTAAGAATTGGCGCTACCCTTAATTCCGAAGTATAACGTATGGTCTTCGTCCAATAGAATATTGTATGATACATCGATAGCTAGCCATGTTTGTTGCTCAATAAAGGTTTTGTCGTTAAGAACGGAAACGCCAAGTCCAATATTTTTGCCTACGGGCATACCAAAAATAGCACTTTGACTTTCGGGTGCTCCTTCTATTCCTGCCCATTGACTGCGAATCCCCAATGAGAATTCAGCAGCCTCGGAACTTCCGGCAAAGGCAGGGTTGTAGATATTCATATTATACCGATAAAAGGTATAGTTTGGATCTTGTTGAGCGCTTACCGATATTGCGGTAAGCCCCAAGAACAATATAAGAACTCGAATTTTATTTATAAGTTTCATCTGATTTGTATGGTGTTTTTTGTTTAGTTCGTATTAATAGTTGATGAATATCCAACCTTGTAAAGGTGCACTTCCATCTCCAAGGTTAATGATGTACATATACGATCCCGCTGGTAGTTTCTCGTTTCTATTCTTGTAGAAGCCTTCCCAGTTATTTCGATAGGATTTAGTCCCGAATACTTCGTGTCCCCATCGGTTATACACTTTTACCACATTATTTGGATAATTGTCTATTCCAGGAATGATCCAAGCGTCATTGTTGCCATCACCATTGGGGGTAAAGGCTTGTGCCGGAACCAATGTAGGCTCACTTTTTTGTGGAAATGCATCTTTATCGTCCGCCACACCATCATTATCATCGTCATCATCCATGCTATCTGGAATACCATCACCATCTGTGTCTAATGGGGTGCTAGATGCATCTTTGGGGTCTGTGCCCTGCGATCCTTCAACCTCATCGGAATATCCATCGCCATCGTCGTCGGTATCCGTGTTATCTCCCGTTCCATCACCATCGGTATCTGTATCCTCTGATGGGTCTAGTGGAAAATCGTCTTCTGAATCTGGGATGCCATCGTTATCGTCATCATTATCTGCATTATCTCCAAGGCCATCGTTATCTGTATCGGTATCTGCAACACCATCATTGTCATCGTCCGTATCTGCATTGTCTCCAATACCATCATTATCAAAATCAGAATCTTCATTTGGATCTAGTGGGAAATCGTCCTCCGAATCTGGGGTGCCGTCGTTATCGTCGTCGGTGTCCGCGTTATCGCCCGTTCCATCACCATCGGTAT
>JAAEZN010000115.1 GCA_018222835.1 Algicola sp.
ATACATTAGGGTATGTGGAGAACATCCATAAAATGATGTTTAAAAGACCAAACCAAGAATATAAAAGAGATCCCATCGCAATCGATGCCCTTGATAAACTTCTGATTTTGCACGCAGACCACGAACAAAATTGTTCCACATCCACAGTGCGTATTGTCGGTTCTTCACATGCTGGATTGTTCGCATCGTTGTCCGCTGGTATTTCCGCACTTTGGGGACCACTGCATGGTGGTGCCAACCAAGCTGTTTTGGAAATGTTGGAGGCTATAGAAGCTGACGGGGGAGATACTAAGAAATATATGGCCAAAGCCAAGGATAAGGATGATCCTTTCCGTTTGATGGGCTTTGGTCACCGTGTTTACAAAAACTTTGATCCAAGGGCCAAGATCATTAAAAAATCTGCGGACGAAGTATTGGGCAACCTAGGTATCGAAGACCCAATTTTGGATATTGCCAAAGGTTTGGAAAAAGAAGCATTGGAAGATCCATACTTTGTAGATAGAAAACTATATCCTAACGTTGATTTTTACTCCGGGATCATTTACCGTGCTTTGGGCATACCTACAGAGATGTTTACCGTAATGTTCGCATTGGGTAGATTGCCAGGTTGGATAGCGCAATGGAGAGAAATGAGACTTAGAAAAGAGCCCATTGGAAGACCAAGACAAGTTTACATAGGAGAAAACATTAGAAGTTTTGTTCCATTGGAAAAAAGGTAAGATTTGGGACAACAATAAAATTTAAAAGGGGCGGTTTTGCCCCTTTTTTTATGGGACATGCCTATAAATTAAAGTCTGCCTACAGAGTTATGGTTTAAAGACTTGTCCCTTTCGTAGCAAATTCGCATAATTTCTAAATGATAGTACTTCTGAATGTCGGAAATGTTATTACCGGCAATAGTGTTCTTGGATTTTTCAAATGATTGGTGGATATACTCATGCGCATCCACAGTGCTTAAATTCTTCAATGTGGAGTCCATTGATTTGCCAAACTTTTTTACGCAGACATCTATCTTGGAGAGTGAACTATCCAAGTATTGGTCGTGCAATTTTCGTGCATGCCCGTGTAGCTCGTCAGGAGAATCAATTTCCGTAATACAATCATTATATTTGATTGTAGCTTCCCCATCAATAGGTAGATTGTTAACAGTCTTTGAGGCAAAACTTATACGCTCTATTTTTTGAAAAGCGTTCATGCTTCCCATCACGATGAAAAGTATCACCAAAATAGCAGATGTAAACGACAGTTTTTTCATAAGTAGGAAAAATCTTATTGCAAATGTAAGCAATAAAAATAATTGAATAATTGATATTTGTTAGTTTTTTGAAGTTTTCATGTTTTTTTAAACATTTGATGGACAAACCTGTATTGTAAAATATCATATTATTGATTTTATAATATTGTCTTTGATTTATTGAGGGATTTTTGATTATGGCAAGTGAAAAAAATGAACTAAAACACTAGATTTGCCATTGTACTCTAGAGGGTTGTCCTTTGGAGTGGTCATTTGCTAATTTTGACCTCTAAAAAACCTTACATGATTGAACTAAACGTGGTTAACGAGACCAACACTCTAAAAGAGGTTATTCTTGGAACGGCCCAAAGTAATGGGCCCATACCCACAATTGAGGAAGCGTACGATCCAAAATCCGTTGAGCACATCAAGGCAGGAACATATCCAAAGGAAGAGGATATGATAAAAGAAATGGAAGCCTTTGCCCATGTTTTTGCAAAGTATGGGGTAAAGGTGTACCGACCAGAAGTACTAAAAGATTGCAACCAAATATTTGCAAGAGATATTGCTTTTGTAATCGAGGATAAACTGTTTCATGCCAACATTCTGCCCGACCGTGAACAGGAATTTGAAGCCATACATAAGGTGTTGGATAAAATCGATCCCAATAAAATAATAAGGCCTCCAGAAGAAGTGCATATAGAAGGAGGGGACGTTATGCCTTGGAACGATCATATTTTTATAGGAACATACACTGGTGCGGATTATTCGAGCTACATTACCGCCAGAACAAATATTCAGGCTGTTGAGTTTATTCGGGATATGTTCCCCCATAAAACAGTAAAGTCTTTCGAGCTTCGCAAATCAAATACCGATCCCAAGGAAAATGCCCTGCATTTGGATTGCTGTTTTCAACCCGTTGGAAAGGACAAGGCCATTTTGCATAAAAACGGTTTTTTGGTAGAAGAAGAATATCAATATTTGGTTGATTTTTTTGGTCCAGAGAATATTTTTGAGATAGATAAGGAAGAAATGTATCAAATGTTCAGTAATGTTTTTTCCATATCGCCCGAGGTAGTAGTGTCCGAAAAGAACTTTACCCGACTCAACAATTGGCTCCGTGACCAAGGGTTTACCGTAGAGGAAATTCCCTATGCCGAGATAGCCAAACAAGAAGGCCTGTTGCGTTGTAGCACCATGCCTTTGGTGAGAGCGTAAATTTTAAGAGCAATTCCTGCTGTCGCAGATAAACAAAAACTTCATACAATTGAAAAATCAGATTACAAATACCATTCTTATGGTTCGTCCGGTAAATTTTAGGATGAACGAACAAACTGCGGTCAACAATTATTTTCAAGAAGACCCGGATTTAAAAAATGCCGAAATCAATGAAAAGGCACAAGAAGAGTTTGATCAATTTGTAAAGGTGCTTCGAGAACAGGGCGTTAACGTAATCACTATCGATGATAATATGGGGCAGGATACACCAGACTCCATTTTCCCAAATAATTGGATCTCTTTTCATCAGAACGGGACGGTTTGTGTTTATCCTATGTTTGCAGAAAACCGAAGGAGGGAACGTAGAGAGGATATTCTCGAATTGTTGGAGAAGAACGGCTTTGTGATCAATAACATTATGGATTATACATCTGCCGAGGATGAAGGGGTGTATTTGGAAGGAACCGGTAGTATCCTTATCGATAGGGTAAATCAAAAGGCATACTGTGCATTGTCCGAGCGGGCAGATGAGGATTTATTCATCGAGTTTTGTGAGGACTTTGATTGTTTTCCCGTGATTTTTAATGCGAACCAGACTGTGGACGGTAAGCGACTGCCTATTTATCACACTAATGTAATGATGGCCATGGCGGAAACTTTTGTTGTAATTTGTTTGGATTGTATAGACGATAAAAAGGAGCGAAAAAGTGTGGTGGAACATCTAAAAATGGATGGCAAGGAAATTATTAAGATTACGGAGGAGCAGATGTACCGGTTTGCAGGGAACATGCTACAGGTAGTGGGCGGAAACGATAAACGCTTTATGGTAATGAGTACACAAGCGTACAATAGCCTAACGCAAGAACAAATCACGGCCATTGAAAAGCATTGTCCCATTATCCATAGTCCGTTGGATACCATCGAGACTTGTGGTGGCGGGAGTGCACGTTGTATGATGGCGGAAGTGTTTTTACCGAAGGCATAGTGCCTTGATGTCATTTTGGGCTGGTTTCTGAGCGGAATCGAAAATGTATAGTGTCATTTCGAACCGACCGAAGGGAGTGTGAGAAATCTATGAAACAGCTAAGATTTCTCAATCGATGCTTTGCATCTCATTTCGAAATGACGTTTCGTTATACTACATGTATATTTAGAGAAAATCACGATACAAAAACCTTGAAGTCCCGTTATCTAACCTCTGCAATCTTACATCAGGCCTCTGATTTCTGAAATTTACTCTTCTTCAACCGTAAACCCACGAATGGCCTGGTTGGGTTCCATAATGTTGTAGCCTTTCCAAAACTCGGCATCGTAGCGTGGCATATAGGTGGCCCGTACTGTTTTATCTTCTTTAAAGGACTTGAACTCGTTCTCAGCAATATTGTCTTGGTTAAAGACCACGAGTTCCCATTTGGCGGTCATGTTCATTTGGAAGTCAATGTTCAGTTTAAGTTCGTTCTGTTTGCGACGACCTTTTACATGTTTGTTCTTTTCCACAACTTTTAGGGGTCTGTCAACTCCAAAATATTTGCCATCGGCCAATTCCATAAACTGAAGATCGTACTTGTCATTGGGCAATTTGGCAAATCGCATGGTGCCCTTGTACACCGTTTCGCGGTAAGTGATGCCCAATAACCTAAAGTTGCGCAGGCGTTGGGTGTTGGCAAAATCCAATCGCATAATGGCAAAATCTTCAATGTTGATGTATAGGCGACCTTTAAAATCCGCACTGCTTCTTTTGGGCCAAAAATCTACCACATAAACCCCTATATTGTTAATATCTGCGTAACCTACCAATTTAAATTCGTATCGATGGGTCTTGTCCACAAAATCCAATTTGGTGTCTTCTTTATAGTACAATTGGCCCAAAATCTCTCTAAACTGCCACTTTTGACTATCCACCAATCCTGAAACACTGTCTTTTTTTATCTGTGCTTTCACTTTTTTCATTTGCTCCATCCGTTCATCGTCCATAGTATCCAAAATGGAATCCACTTGAATTTTTTCACTGAAAATGCCCGACTTAATTTTAAGATAGGAACCCGGTTTTACGTTCTGTTTAAAGATTTCTTCCATGTGCTCCGCCAAGTCTTCAAAAGAACTTACATTCCTTTTATCGTAAAGATCTGCTGCTTTGATTATGTTGAGCTTGTAATCGGTATTATTTTTATAGAGGTCGCCAAAACTCTCTATGTAGTGCGATGCATGTTGTGGAATAGATCGGGCTATGCTATCCATGAGTTTTTTGTTCAATTCTTTAATGGATGATTTTTCAAACCCAAAATCCACTTTTTGTATGTTGGCAAGTTCCGATTTCCGAAGGAAAAAGCGCTGTTTTACAGGTTCTTTGTTCACGTTCTGGGGAATGTTTTCAATCATTTTTTCTATGATGTCATCCACTTCCAGTTCCTTGTCGAAAACGTACACCCCGCTCAATTCAATGGCCTTGGCGTTTAAAGAGACCAGACTGTCTTGCATCTGTTCCAGCGTAAAGCCTTTTTTTTCGTAGCCCATTGAGGTAACATAGATTGAATCGGGAAGGGAAGTGCCTTCTTTTATAATAAAACTAAAACGACCTTCCTCGTTTGTAATTACTCCTTGATATTCTCCATATTGAATGGTGGCATAGGGAATCCCTTTTTTGGTTTTTGCGTCTATCAATTTAGAACTGATGGTCTGGGCCACCATAGGAAGTGCCGTCAAAAGCAAAAAATAAGTAAAAAATAAGGTCTGTTTTACGGACATAACTACAGATAAGGTTTCAATATTAAGACGCCTTTTGGGGAGGAAAGGTTGTCTATGGTTTAGACGAACTTTGGGCAATTTTGTGACAAAGTGCGAAGAAATACCGAATCCCGGATGGGGCTTAATAGTATTTTAACAGCGTTGGGGTTGGAAGTTGGAAGTTGGGAAAACTGTCATTTCGAACGTAGGTGAGAAATCTAGGAACAGTTTAGATTCCTCAATCACCCCGATGGCTATCAGGACCCATTTCGAAATGACATTACGTTTTGCTTAACTCCTTTCTGTCACAGGTGGGCAATCAATGAGAAAGAAGTTTTTGCTTTAAAACTTAGCAATATTCCGAATCATATTTCCAAAAATAAATAGGTGGAATGGTAGCACCGAATACCAATACAACCGACCCAACAAACCCTTTGGACGCATTTCAACATTACAAGTGTTGGTGTTGTTGTCCAAAATAAAGAGGTTGTAAATGTCGATACTAGCTTCGGTAATGTACAATTTTGGCGAGCCAATGCCGCCCATGGCAAAACGCTCTTTTATGGGAATGGGTTTGCCTACGGCGTCATTAATTTTTTTGGTGATTATTTTATCGTTGTAGGAGACGTTCAATAGCATATCTAAAAATACTCAAATTACGGCGGACCATTTGGTCAGGGTGTGGGAAAAGCCCAAAAAATGTGTAGTTTTGCGCCCTGAAAAGCCTTTATAGATGAGTTTGCAGAACGATTTGACCCAAAAAGTGATCGAGGCGGTAAAACAACTGTACCAAGTTGACTTGCCTACGGTGGAATTTCAACCTACCCGCAAGGATTTTGAGGGTGACATTACCGTTGTGGTGTTCCCTATGTTGCGCTATGTAAAAGGGAATCCTGTTCAGATTGGGACAAAAATCGGGGAATATCTGGTGGAACATGTTGAGGAGGTATCCAAATGCAATGTGGTACAGGGCTTTTTGAACATTGTTATTGAGAATAGTTATTATCTCAATTTCTTCAACAACATTTTTGATGAAACCGATTTTGGATATGTAAAATCCCGGTCCGATGATGCCGTGATGGTGGAGTATTCGTCCCCGAATACAAATAAACCATTGCACTTGGGGCATATTCGAAATAACCTTTTAGGCTATTCCGTAGCGGAGATTTTGAAGGCTTCGGGAAAAAAAGTGTACAAAACCCAAATCATTAATGACCGAGGTATCCATATTTGTAAAAGTATGTTGGCCTGGCAAAAGTTTGGCGAGGGTGAGACTCCTGAATCTTCTGGATTGAAAGGGGATAAATTTGTAGGGAATTTTTATGTTCTCTTTGAAACTGAATTAAGAAACCAGGCAAAACCAATTTTTGATGAGTACCGAAGAGGTGATTTGCATACGCATCCAACAATTTCTGCAAAGCAAATCATTTATAGTAACGACAAAATTGAATCTTTAGAAGGGGATAAAGAAAAATTAATAAACGAAATTAATTTTGAAGAGGTTTCAAAATTAGGGCAAGAGTTTGAGATAAGGCTGGAAACTGCACTTGATAATGACATACTAATAAGTACAATACCTGATTTTTTACGTCAAAATTTAAAGGAAAACGGAGTAAAGGATTTCGAAAATCGAATTGAACTATTTGAAAAGCTAGTTGTTGCCCCCATCATAGTCGTTGAAAAAAGGATTTTAGAAGAAGTTTCTAAAATAATGGCAATAGCTAGAAATAGAACAGAGATAATGGGCGAAGCCCAAGAAATGCTCCGTAAATGGGAAGCTGGGGATGATGAGGTAGTAGCACTTTGGAAAAAAATGAACGGTTGGGTGTACGATGGTTTCGATATCACCTATAAAAATTTGGGAGTTGATTTTGATACCCTGTACTACGAGAGCGATACTTACTTGTTGGGTCGTGATGTGGTGAAAGATGGATTGGAGCGTGGTGTTTTCTTTAAAAAAGAAGATGGTAGTGTTTGGATAGACCTTACCGAGGATGGATTGGATGAAAAAATTGTGTTACGTTCCGATGGTACTGCGGTGTATATGACACAGGATATCGGTACGGCCATTCAAAGGGTGACGGATCATCCAGACATTAACGGAATGGTATATACGGTGGGTAATGAGCAGGATTATCACTTTAAAGTATTGTTCCTCATCTTAAAGAAATTAGGCTATTCTTGGGCGGAGCAGTTGTACCATCTAAGTTATGGAATGGTGGACCTCCCCAGTGGCAAAATGAAGAGTAGGGAAGGTACCGTAGTGGATGCGGACGACCTTATCAAAAACATGGAAGATACCGCTGAATCTATTTCCCAAGAATTGGGCAAATTGGAGGGCTATTCCGAGGAGGAGAAAAAGCAATTGTACCGAACCATAGGTTTGGGCGCCCTTAAATACTACATTTTAAAAGTAGATCCTAAGAAGCGTATCCTTTTTAATCCAGAGGAATCGGTAGATTTTCAAGGGAACACAGGTCCGTTTATTCAATATACCTATGCTCGGATTCAATCTATTTTACGCAAGGCAGAGGGTGTTGGGTTGAGCGCAGTCAAGACCTCAATGGACTTGCACGAGAAGGAGAAGGAGTTGTTGAAACAAATTCAATTGTTTCCGGAGACGATTCAGCTCGCGGCAAAAAACTTTAGCCCAGCTCTGGTCGCCAATTATACCTACGATTTGGTGAAGGAGTTTAACTCGTTCTATCAACAGGTCTCCATTTTGGGTGAAATTGACGAGCAGAAGAAAAACTTTAGGGTACAGTTGTCCCAAAAAGTAGGCGAGGTGATT
>JAAEZN010000116.1:0-4620 GCA_018222835.1 Algicola sp.
CGACAAATTATGGTACAAATGCTGAGATGCAGCGTAGCTGACCGATTAAAAATATTCATGACCCCGTTAAAATTTCAATAAATAACGCGTACTGAGGGATATTTTACATAATGGAGAATTATAGCTATCTAATGGCGAAACCTATAAATTACTTTACAACGACATTTGTACTATAATTTATGTTATGTAAAATAGAACATAAAAGAAGCCATTACAGCTTCCTCCTTTTATACTATCTACCCAAAATCATTAATGGAACGTTTGCCTTCCGGATTACAGATTTTATAGGACTGGATTTAAAAAGATCAGAATCGTTTCCTTTATGCGAAATACATAATAATTGCGTATTTGTTCTGGAAACATAACTTACCAATCCATCTACAGCATTGCTGCCTCGACTAAAATTGTAGGATACTGTTTTTTGCCAAGGATATGCACGTGTTTCGGATTCTTGCTCATCAGAAATTCCAAAATACCGTACAGGTTTTTCACTGTTGCGTTTTAATTTCAAAATTATTTCTAAATCATTCTCTGCTAATTCAGAACCAAAAATACCCAAGTTGATATCGTCGAAAGATCGCAATGTATTATCGTTGCCCAAAATCAGTACATTGGTATCAGTTAAGTTATCAATAATAAAATCGGTAATGCTTTCAAAGAATACACCCATTTTTGGTCGTTCTTTGCCCAAAACCAGAAAATCGGGCTTTTCTTTGGCCAAATAATCTCCGACCCTGCTCCTTACATTGCCATATTCCAGTTTATAACCAATGGTCAAATCCTCCTTTTCGCTCACTTGGGAAATCAAATTTTCCAATTCGGCCCTTGTGGACCTGTCATCATGGTTCAGTGTGCGAATAGCTGATAGTTGGCTATCCCCTTTAATTAGGCTTGTAGTGGGTTTTACATGGAAGACCTCGATGGCTCCATCAATTCGTTTGGCGAGTTCTACTGTGCTGGACAAGACAGACTCTGAACTGTCTGACATATCGAGCAATACGGTAATTAGATACTTTTTGTGATGTTTTTTCATACCTGATTGTGATTAATTCATTTAACTTAAAGGTAACACCAAATGCTCTTTTTTCAGGACTTTTTAACGTATGATTAGTATAGAAATGTGATATTCCCAACCATTTTACTGTAAAAACATTGATATATCACAACATCAGAAAAAGTGCTTGATTTTTTTCATCAAACTCTGGGAAACTGTGTATGGAGCGTACCGCAAGGGAACATCAAGCCAATTGCCCCGCTTTACAATGGATTTGTGGTGCGAAAATAAATCGAAGGAATGCTTGCCATGGTATCCTCCTATCCCAGATTGCCCAACACCGCCAAAGGGCAAGGCCTTATTACTGATATGCACTATGGTATCGTTAATGGTTCCCCCACCAAATGAGTATTGGCGCATCATGCGTTTTTGAAACTTTTTGTTGGTCGAGAAAAGATAGAAGGCCAATGAATTTGGATAACGCGAGATATATGCATCCAATTCACTTTCATCCTCATATGAGATTATGGGCAAAATGGGACCAAAGACCTCCCCTCCCATTACCATACTGTCCATGGACGGTTCGTCCACTAAAGTGGGTTCCAAATAACGATCCTTATCGTTAAAAGCCCCTCCAAACAACAGTTTTTGCCCTTCGAGCATAGCTTTAAGCTCTTCATAATGTTTACTGGTGGTAATCCGGGCAAAATCGTTGGAGTTTTCAATGGTTTCGCCATAAAACAGGTTTATATTGGACTTGAGCCCATCCACTAAAGCGGCTTTTACGCTTTTATGCACCAGAATATAGTCGGGAGCAATACAGGTTTGTCCAGCATTGATCAATTTGCCCCATGCTATTCGCTTGGCAGCCAATTTTATAGATGCAGTTTTATCCACAATGCATGGATTCTTTCCACTTAGTTCCAAAGTGACCGGGGTTAGGTGCTCCGCAGCTTTTTGGTACACGATCTTTCCTACCCGGGTACTTCCCGTAAAAAAGATATATTCCCATTTTTCTGCCAGCAACTTGGTGGAAGCCTCTACTCCGCCCTCCACCACGGTAACATACTCTGGTGGAAATACTTTGCGGATAATTTGGGCTATGACCTTGGAGGTGTTCGGACTAAATTCCGACGGCTTCAGTATTGCCGTATTTCCTGCGGACAATGCTCCTATTAAAGGTGACATGGTAAGCAAAAAAGGATAGTTCCACGGTGAGATGACCAAGACTTTTCCATAAGGTTCTGGCTGAATCCACTCTTTGGATGGAAAATTTAATAAAGACGGTGCTACGCTATTTGGTTCGCTCCACTCCTTTACATTTTTAATGGCATGTTTCAATTCGGCTAAAGTCAATTGTGTCTCGGTTGCCAGACTTTCGAACTTTGGTTTTTTGAAATCGGCAAAGAGAGCATCACAAACAGCATCTTCTTGATCTAAAATTTCTTGTAGTAGCTTTTTTAGATATTTTTTTCTGAACGCGACATCTTTTGATTTGTGGGTGGTAAAAAAATCATTTTGGGCCTTAACCAATTGTTTAACCATAAACGAAATGTTTGTTTAAATATAGCCAAACTCAAAACAGCATCCTATTAAAACAAAAAAGCACCGATTTTTGTCGGTGCTCTTTTTTATAGTGATGGGTGATTTATAACGTAATATTTTCAGTAGCACCGTTAGGATAAATAACAGTGGCTACATTATCACACTCGCCATTTCCAAAATCTACCGTAACGGCCAATTCATTTTTGGAGATGATCATGCTACCGGTGGTCATATATTCGCAAGTAGCATTTCCTTGAAGATCTTCCAAGGTCTGTACAGAATAAATATTTCCTTCTGCCTCTACCGTCCAGTTGCCCGAAAGGGTGAAAACTGCACTCTCTAGATCACCACCAAAGGTGATTCCAAAAGTTTTGGTCCCTTTTTCTGATATTACCGAACCATCTTCCATTTCTATGGACATATCACTGACCACGGTAAAAGAGACCGAACCTTGCTCAGCACTGGCAGATACTTCGTAAGATCTAGTTCCATCGATCTTAATATTGCCTACATAAAAATCTTGGTAGGTCGCCGTAAAAGAAGATATTTCTTCCCCTACTTCGTATGTAACGGTAACAGTTCCGTTAACATTATCGGTTCCGTTCAGCGCACAGTTGTTAAAAGTGGCCACGAATCCTGTTTCCGAGTATTCGGCAGAATAACATTCACCGTCTTTTGCAGTGGATGATTTTGCGGTGTTTCCAGCAAAAAGTTCGGCCAATGTCGTATCGGCGGCACCAGCGATTTCATCGGTGTTTAAAATAGTCTGTAATTCCGCATGGGTAAGCTTTTCGCTCTCGCCCGGCATGGCATCTTCACTACAGGATTGGAAGCCGATCAAGGCCGAGGTAATTAAGGCAAAGGATAGGATTTTAAAGCTAAGTTTCTTCATTATATTTTGGTTATGCATTTATCAAACCAAGAACGTGGGACACTTTTTTTTAGTGTATTTGTTCGTTCTAGATCGATGAAATACCGGTGTGAGTGGAGTATTATTATTTAAATTGTCTTATTTTCATCCAAATATAAACTACGAGCCCCCATGAAAAATTTCGAAACTAGCATACTTTCTCTTTTTATTATGTTTAGCATGATTTCTTGTAGTGATGATAATGGCGACGAAGGTGGGTTTTCCAGCGCTGGACTCGTAGGCACATGGGAACTTGTTGCAGTAAATGTCAGTTCGCCTGTTGATCTTAATGGTGATGGGTCTTCTTCCAATAACCTGCTGGATGAAGAAATCTGCATAATCGGGACTATTACGCTAAGGGACGATTCTTCTTACCAATTCGAAGAGGCCAACTTTTCATTGACCCCGATAACCAATAACCGGTACGCGGTACAGTGCAATGGGAGCAATCTGGCCACAGGAGTATGGGCCAGTAATGGGTCCGAGGTGGTTTTCCAGGGGAGCACAGTACTGGGAACCTTGCAATTGAACAATAAAAGAATGATTAAAACGGTTGGAGAGGAATTGCCGGGTATCTCATCATACATTTATGAGCACAAGTAGATAAATAATCCCAAAAAGGATAAATGCATCAACATCACCATGGGTAAAATGCATGCATTACGAGACGAAATAAAGGACCATTTACTGCTTCAAATCCAAAAAGGAGAAATAAAAGTGGGCAAGACCATTAATTTGGCCGCACTTTCCCGAGATACGGGTATCAGTGTTACCCCTATTCGTGAAGCCCTTAGTCAATTGGAACAGGCACAGGTGCTACAAGCAGTTCCCAACAGGGGCTTTATCGTAGCCAGACTTTCAAAACCAGAAGTAAAGAACCTTATTGAAATTATTGCCCAATTGGAGGTAATGGCATTGGAGAATTCTGTTTTTCAACCTCACGAAATGGATTCTTTGGTGGATTTACAACAGAAAATAGAAAATGCTGAAACCATAGAAGATGGATTGGTTCACCGGTTCAATTTTCATAATCAATTGGTGCAACAATGTGCCAACAAGATTTTACTCCAAATATTGAAAGATCTAAAACTACGGCTCCATTTTTATGAACATGATTTTATCCAAGATTTTGATTTTTTTCAGAATTTAAATGTGCAGACACGTTCTGTGG
>JAAEZN010000116.1:4630-7883 GCA_018222835.1 Algicola sp.
GCCATTCAAGAAAATAATGTTCCAACAGCAGTATTGATTTTGCGCATGCACTGGATTTCCGTTTTAGATTATATCGAAACTCAGATACGCGCCTAATTTTTGAATAGGTGCCCTACCCTATTTGCTCAACCTTTTAATGGCCAACGTATAATCCAAATTGGTATTCGCATTAAACAATATGCTGCTATTTGTTGGATGTACCAGGGCGATATCGGAATCCATCAAGAACTTTTTTGGACTGGGATGCTCAGCTTTTCGTAAAAATTGTATGGCATTTTCCAACCCTTTTGGCTCCCAAATACAGGCCAACGGTTCTGGATGGCCTGTTTCTGGATTTACGAACGCAGTTGCCATTTTATCAGGGTTCCTTTCCCTTATTAAATATTTCAATGCGCCCGAATCCATCAAAGGCAAGTCACACGCCAAAACCAACCAAGCAACATTTTTATGGGTGTTGTACGCGCTTATTATACCGTTAAAGGGTCCGTTGTGCTGGTCCTGGTCCACAATTACCTTCAGTCTTTTGTGAGTATTGGAATGCTGCGCCGGGTTTACACTCAGGTAAACCGTATGGCATATTTCTTCCAAAAGATGGTACATATATTCACGCTGAGGAATTTTATGGTATTTCAGCAAACTTTTGTCATCGCCCATTCGTTGGCTCTTGCCGCCCGATAGCACAAGACCGTATAATTTAGCAGGTTTATGTACCGTTTTGTTCAACGCACTCGTTTTAATAACCTTACATCACTCCGTTGGTGATGGAATAAGTGCAATTTCGTCATAAGAATTTATTTTCTCATGATCCTTTGCAAAATTCTGGTTGACAGCTACGGTTACCTTGGCTATTTTTTTAAGTTCCGGATAACGGCTTTCCAAAAATTTTTTGAGCTCGCCTACTGTATTTGGGATTTTTTTTCCGGAAAAAGTGGCCGTTGGCACAGATAAAGATGGGGTCCCTACAATATCTTTGGTAGCCCCGAATAATAGTATGGTCATAAGTTTCAACCTATTAGTGTTAGCGTTTCTTTTTATTTTGGTCAGATAGGTTGGTAGGTTTGTGTTGCTTTGCAACGGATGTGAAAATATTAAAAATTAACCGGAACAAAATCATTTTAACAACCCCTAAATTCTTTTAACTTTTCTTTAAATCAATTCCAGCGAATCTGAATACTTTTCGACCGATTTTAGCGTTGTGCACAAAGAACCTTAACTACTTTTGAAAATGAAAAATATACTTCAGTTTACCTTTCTTCTGTTTTTTAGCCTTATTCTATTTTCTTGCGGCAA
Source organism: Algicola sp. (assembly GCA_018222835.1). GTDB lineage: Bacteria > Bacteroidota > Bacteroidia > Flavobacteriales > Flavobacteriaceae > Flagellimonas. The sequence goes on from JAAEZN010000116.1 coordinate 5,921, forward strand.
TGCAGATGATGATGTCAGTTTTAATATCAATGACAAGGAATTGGGCCTTGGAGAGGAACCGGATGATTGCCTTGGTTTTGAGGAAAACGAGCTGCTTTTGTCCATTCAAGATGAGTTTACCACATTGCCCGGCAAGGTTTCCATACTTTTTAAAGTGACCGATCTATTGGGCAATCCCATTTCTGGCTTAACAGCCGATCAGTTCTCCATTTACGAACAAGGTAGAAACGATGATTGTTTCAATTCCATTTCCTCATCGGAATCATTTGCACGCATATCGCCCAACTCCCAAGTATTTAATAACAACACTATTTTGGTCTTGGATTTGAGCAATAGTGTTTTGCAAAGTAGTCTGGATGAATTAAAAGCGGCATCAACGAGCTTCATCAATAATGTAATGCCGACTCCTACCCCCGAATCCTTTAAAATGGCCATTTATTGGTTTGATGGTGAGGACGAACTTCATCTGTTGAACCCGTTGTCATCATCCGCATCAGAACTGACGGCCTCAGTGGACGGAATAACAGCAGATATAAGCAATGACCCATCCACCGACCTTTATGGTGCCGTGATAAAGTCCACCGATATTGCCGAAGATCTACTTGATAGCGACCCCGATGTAATTGGTGCAGCATCTGTAGTATTGTTTACCGATGGAACTGATCAGGCATCCCGCTATAGCGAATCGGATGCACTGCGTGCCGTTAGCGAAGCAGATAAGAACATTTCTTTTTTCACAATAGGTCTTGGAGCCGAAATCGATACCGAAGTGCTAACGGAAATTGGAAAAACAGCCAGTGTTTTCGCCAGTAATTCCCAAGAGTTGGAAAATACATTTAACGATATTTCGCAAAGAGTTGCTGAGCAGGCCAATAGTTTTTATCTGTTCGAGTATTGTACTCCAAAACGCGATGGTAGTGGCCAAAACAATTTAGTCATCCAATTGACCCACAACGGCCTTCAGGGAGCGGTACAGACTAAATTCAGTGCCAATGGATTTATAGGCGGATGTGAATAGGTGATAGCAGTGGTATCAACAAAACATTTTTGGGATTATACGTATCTTTATCAGCAATAAAACTCAACAAACGTATGATGACCCAAAGAAAAACCATTTACACTTTTATTTGCAGCTTTCTCCTAGTCTGCGCAACAAATATCTATTCCCAAAGCATTAGCCCTTTAGAGGGAAGATGGGACCTGGAAATAGATTTTATGGGAAAAACGGCTCCATCCTGGTTGGAGATAAGGCATTCAGGAAATGCCACATTGCTTGGCCGTTTTGTATTTGCTTTTGGCAGCGCCAGACCAATTTCCGAACTAAAAACATATGGAGAAAACAAATTTACCTTTAGTATCCCCAATCAATGGGAGCCCAAGGGAAGTGATATGATTTTTCATGGAGAGTTGGAAAACGAAAAACTGAAAGGTACTTTGATATATACCGATGGTTCAATTATTAATTGGACAGGCGTAAAAGCTCCAGAATTGGCATATACCGAAAATCCAAAATGGGGAAAAACCATTGAGGTTTTCAATGGTAAAGACCTATCAGGATGGCATATTGATGGTGAGAAGAACCAATGGCAGGTAAAAGATGGAATTTTGACCAGTCCAGAGTCAGGTTCCAATTTAATTACCGATGAAAAGTTCCAAGATTTTAAGTTGCACGTAGAGTTTCGTTATCCAGAAGGGAGTAACAGCGGTATCTATTTACGTGGTCGTTACGAGGTTCAGATTGTGGATAGCCAAGGCTTAGAACCTTCCGATATTTATCTGGGCGGTGTTTACGGCTTTTTGGAGCCCAACGAGAATGCTTCCAAACCTGCAGGTGAATGGCAGACATATGATATTACCTTGATCGGCCGGCGTGTTACGATTGTTCTAAATGGAAAAACTGTAATTTCCGATGCCACGATTCCTGGAATAACAGGAGGGGCTCTGGATAGCAAAGAAGGAGAAC
>JAAEZN010000117.1:0-1347 GCA_018222835.1 Algicola sp.
TTCTTGGCTATGGTTGCCCAGGAATGCCTAATGTAGTAGGAGGTAAGTGGGACATCCAGTCCTGCATCCTCTGCTATGACCTTACATAATTTATTTACCAATCTGCGGTCTGAACGATATTTGGTGAAAAACTCGACCGATCCATCATATCCGATAGGAAATATGAAATCATCGGGCTCTTTACCTACAATATAATAATCAAGGATACCCTGAAATTCCTTGGTTATCTTGACAGAAAGAGGATCATCGGTTTTACTCCGACCATAGAAAACCCTGTCTCCTTGAATGTTCTTGACTCGCAATTTGGCCAAATCGATCAGGTTCATACCCCGACAATTGAACATGCTCAACAAATAGTTTTTGGTATGGAACAGATAGCTTCCTACGGGATATTCCAACTCGCGGATAGCGGAAAAGTTCTCCTTTGGCAGAGCCTTCTTTTTAGTCCTACGGGTGGTTGGTATTTTGTAATGGAGGAATGGGTTTTTCACAGGTTCAAATTTATCTTCCTTCATAGCGCTATTATACACTGCCCTTACACCTCTTAGATAGGAACTGATAGTATTGTTGGAATTTCCTTTTGCCTTATGCTCCAATTCAAATTCTTTCAGGAATGTAACGGTCAGATCGCAAAATTTCACAGGTTCTTCATTGTTGAATTTTGTTACTGCCGTAATACAGTCCTTGTACCATTTGGCAGTTGCTGGTTCCTGTTCCTTCAATTTACGTTTTACAATAACCTCACTCCATTCGTTAAGGGTCAGGGGGTTGGAAAGATTTTTTTTAAGGTCGGAATCCAAGGCATCATCCCAAGCTCTTTTAACATGTTCGACAAGGGTATCAACGGAAATGTTGTCCAAGGTATCTCCCAAGCTGTTGATAAGGGATTTGGCACTATGTAGTTTTTCATAAAGTTTCACATTGATTTCTTTACAATCCATATTTTTGTTGGTGAATGCAGATTTTTTCAGCTCCATATTGGCATCATCCCAACCATTTTTAGGTGCAGAGTATGGAAAATGAATGATGCGTGGTTTTCTATGAAAAACACGAAGGGAAACTGGAAATGTACCGTCTCTTTTTTTGGAAGAGTTTCTAGTGTCGAGAATCAATCTAGCACGTGCCATGGGCGATTTATTTTGTAAGAAAGTTACTCAAAATCCTGCACACTTTTTGCACAGTTTTCTTAGTGTTCAATTGATGTCATATAATATCAAAACTTATTAAAATATTGATAAACAGATATTTATAATTTTTTATAATGTAAGATTTCGCCGTTTTTTTCGACTTCTAAGCAGACGGTCGAAGGTTCGAATCCTTCCGCGATCACTAGAAAAATTAAGCCTT
>JAAEZN010000117.1:1357-7749 GCA_018222835.1 Algicola sp.
TCACAGACGTGAGGGCTTTTTTTTATTCCATTTGCCTGCAACATACCTGCAACATTTCCGTTTTTTGAAGAATATGGAAAGTACACTTCAAGCACCTTACGCATTTTTTGAATATTTCTTCAATGTAACCTTGTATGAAGAATGCGAAAGATCAAAAGAAGATGAGGAACTCAATGAGTATAAGTATAAGGACTTTTATACTACTTTGACTGATTATATTGGCGTCCCACATACTCAAGAGTTAATCAAAAGTAAGAACTTTGTTGAGCAGAATATATCCAATAAGTTGGCTGATAGTAATGAACTTGGTCAGTACCTCATTTTTTTAAAAACTAAGTTATCCATATTCTCGGAAACACGAGCGTATCAAGATTTCGAATTTGTTAGAAGGTATACCAAGGATCTTCAAGAACATCTCGGTAAATATGGTAGTACAATTCCGAAAGCAACCATTGCTACTAATTCTGAACTTTCTTTTTTATTACTTGGGACCAATGATGATAATGTCAATAGTAAAGTAGAAAAACTGTTTTCCCAATTCGTTGAGCATCCACCATTAATTGATTGTTCCAAGGAAGAGTTCACTAATGCATTTACCGGAATTCCAATTACAACAAGCACATTACAACAGATTTGATACAGATTTCAGATACGGTACAAAAACCGAACAGTATTGACAGCATTCCTCTATTTTGGTACAACCAAACCTTGAACTACAAAACATTCATGGTACCCGGGATTTTGGTTTTGCTTGTTACCATGATTACGCTGTTTCTTTCGGGAATGAACATTGTGAGGGAAAAAGAAATAGGTACCTTGGAACAAATCAATGTAACGCCCATAAAAAAGCATCATTTTATAATTGGAAAACTATTCCCTTTTTGGGTTTTGGGAATGGGACTGTTAACCATATGCTTACTACTCGCCAAAGTTATTTTTAACACACCCATGCTAGGAAATTTGGGACTGCTTTATGCTTATACTTCAGTTTATATATTAGTGATTTTGGGAATGGGACTTTTTATCTCAAACTTCACGGATACCCAACAACAGGCCATGTTTATTGCTTGGTTTTTTATGGTCATATTTATATTGATGAGTGGTTTATTCACACCCATTGAAAGTATGCCAAAATGGGCACAACTACTTACAGAATTTAATCCTATCAAATACTTTGTGGAAATCATACGAATGGTCATGCTTAAAGGTTCTGGGTTTACCGATATTTTTCCATTGGCCATAAAAACATTGGTCTATGCCATAATAATGAACGGGTTGGCGGTTTGGAGTTATAAAAAGACCGCTTAAAGATGAATCGGAATAACAGATATAAAAACAACAAATTGGTCACCAATGAATCCCTATTTATTGTAGATGCCAATTTTTCGTATGCTATCCTTTACATGACTGTGGCTTGTGATTTCATTACAAGAAAGCTCTGGGCTATCAAAGTCTTACTGATTACCTTGACTATTCTGTTGTTGGCTTTTTGGGGTTGCTTATTTATATTATTCAGGAAATCTTTATGAGGCTAAGACAGTAGGTGTAATGGTTTTTAGGATTGTCATCACCATCATTCTTATTGGAATCATTAAAAAAATAGTTAGAAAAGGATAACTTTATCAACGATGCTATTAAGCTATCAGGTATTCCTGTCCCGCAACAGTGCAACATCAAAAGTGTTTAATCTTACGGTAAACATTGAAAATTTAAAAACATAAATAGCCTGATACTTTTTTTATTTTACAATTCAGATGATAGTTTGCCAAGTGAAAAATTAAAACGCTATCATGAAAAGAAGGGCGTGATAATTGATAATAAAAGCCTCAAGGTGACATTTAACAAACTGCCAAGAGGGTGGGTATGGGGTTATCGTGTAGAACGAATTAAGCAATGGTGAGACTGGCAAGAAATTTATGCCTCTCTTATCCAAGAAAGGTATAGAATTTTCAAATCATGATGATTTAGGGTCGTCAAGCAAACCAAACCTTAAAGATGCCAGATTTAATTTACGTAAAGAACAGATTATTATATTAGGTCTTATTAGAGAAAAATGACTGCCAAAGAGAAACAGATTAAATCAAATGTTGAGCGCCTTAGAAATGCGGTAGAAGCTTTTGCTAATTTATTTGAACAAGGACTGGATTATAATACGATGGTTTATGAATTTTGGAACGCAAAAGACATTCTTGGGCATATTACCTTTTGGCACGAGAGTTTTGCAAGGAATATTTCGGATTTAGGTAAGGGGATTAAACCAAGCCCCATAAAAGGGAAGCTCTCAGAAGTCAACAAGCAAAGTGTTGAAACAACAAAAAATGAGTCAATAAAAAAACTAATAAAGCGACTGAAAGATGCTCAAGATACAATTGAAGAATTCATATTTATGGATAAAATAGACCTGATACCCTACAAGAAGGGATCACGGGATTATTCAAGGAGTGAGCATTTGGAAGTAGTATCAAACCATATCCATAAACATCTAGAAGATATTTCTAATAAGTATGGCACGACCAAAGAACAAAGCTGAATTGTTTAATCTGAGCAAAAAGAATTTTGAACATCTTATTGATTTTATTGAAAAATTTTAAAGGGATGAACAAAATATTGATTTTTCCTAAAGGAACACTGAATCGATATATTCGAGATGTATTGATGCGTCTTCACCATTGGCATATAATGATGTTTGATTGGTACCAGATAGCAATGAAAGGAGAAAACCAAATATGCCAGCAAAAGAAGATAGTCCATATGGACAATAAACTATCAGAAGATTATATTTTTAATTCCTTCATTGCAGTTACAGCCCTTTGTGGAAAATTCTATCTGGCATGGTCTTGCCATCAAGAAAGAGAAAAAGTGGATTGGACTTGGTCTAAGGTCAATAATAACCAAAATTATCCACAAAAAAGGGAGTTATGGGTCTCCTCCGGCTCCCTCTTTTGAATATCATCAAGCACGATTGTTTTATTGATCTTTAATAGAAAACTAATCTTAAAGGTATTTGGGATCCTGGCTAGAAAAAGCTCCTAAAAGAATTAGAATATTTACATATCATTTTTTAATAGGAAGGTACATTGGTTAAGATTTTAAGAGCATATTCATTCTTTATCTGAGATTTTCTTTTACTATTTATACCGTCCCATACATTCTTTCAATAGTCTGTAGGCTCTCGCCACATGTCCCTCTACAGTCTTTACTGAAATCCCAAGCTTTTCAGAGATTTCATTGTAGTTCAATCCACGGAACTTACCCTGCACAAAGGTCTCTTTGCATTTTTCAGGAAGCCTTTCTATGCATTGGTGCAATAATCTAATGTCCCTTTTTTTTCGGTCATCCTCTTTTTCCACTACTAGCATTATAGCTGTATGGTAGTAAGAGGAAAGCATTTTGTTTTTGAGCCGTAGATGTCGGTATTTATCCATGAGCTTATTGTACACCGATTTGTAGAGAAAAGCATTCAAGGAAGTTTGGATGTTGATTTCTCCACGCTTGTCCCATAGGTTTAAAAAAACATCCTGTACCACATCTTCGATAATATCCTGATCTTGGCAGTAGCTCAAAAGAAAGGAACATAATTTTTGATAATACGAAGAATAGAGCTTTTCGAAGACCTTTTTGTCCCCTTTCTTGAGGGAATTCAATATAAATATGTCCGTATGTTGCTGCAAAAAAGAGGTTGTTTTTTATTACAGAACAAAAAACATAAACTTTTTGTCCTTTAAAGGGGGGGATTGGAATTTTCCCGCGTCATAAGATTAAATAATTATTACGTATGAATCAAACCAAGGTTGATAAATTACTGCTAAAATTAGTTGAAAATAGACTTTCTCAGCAAGAGACTGAAGCCCTGTCCGAGTGGCTCAAGTCTGAGGAGAACCAAAACTATTTTCATGAATACGTGAAAATCAACCATTTATTGAACTCGGAACAACATTTTGGGAATGCCGATAGATTACTTGACAAAATCAAACCATCTAAAAAAAGGTTCAATACTACTATAGTGTTAAAATATGCAGCAGTGCTCCTTACTCTGATCGGTTCATCGCTCTTTTTCAAAAACACATTCTTTACTTCGCAAGATTTCGTGCCCCCCGCTCCCATAGTAAAGAACAACCAAATATGGCCCGGTGTTAATTCGGCCGTGCTTACCCTTGAGAATGGTAAAGAAGTTACGCTGGGAAAGGGAGCCGAATACACCACCGAAACCCTTAACGCCAAGGAAGATAGGGTTGTATATGTCCCAAAGCAGGACAAGACCAGTCAGATGGAATATAACTACCTTTCCGTACCCAGAGGAGGACAGTTTTCTTTGTTGCTTTCCGATAGCACCAAGGTCTGGCTCAACTCCGAAACCAAACTGAAATATCCCGTGGATTTCGTGGCGGGAGAGAGTAGGGAGGTATATCTTCTATATGGGGAGGCCTACTTCGAGGTCGCATCTAGCGAAAGGAACCATGGGAACGATTTCAAAGTATACCACAATCAACAGGAGATCCGTGTTTTGGGGACCGAATTCAATGTCAAGGCCTATGACAACGAACCAGAAGTTCTAACCACTTTGGTTGAAGGCAGGGTTACCGTGCAAAATGGAGACCGATCATTTAAGATGAACCCAGGTGAGCAATCGAGACTTGATTTGGAAAGCGGTAAGATGCATGTTTCCCAAGTTGATGTCTTTTCCGAGACTTCGTGGAAGTCCGGGGTTTTCAGCTTTAAGAAAAAGCGTTTAAAGGATATAATGAGAACCCTTTCCCGATGGTATGATATGGAAGTGATATTTGAAAACAAGTCTTTGGAGGATAAAAGATTCAAAGGGGTGCTGAGAAAGAACCAGAGCATCGAGGATATACTCTCGGTAATTATGTCCAGTTCGTTGAACAGTTACGAAATCAATGATAAGACCGTCATATTGAAATAAACAGATAACCAACTATAAAAGAAAGTCAAACTATAAAAAACTGCTTATGACCTAAAAACGTAACCAAAAAAGGGACGTGCCAAACTCGCCAAAGTTCAATGGTCACGCCCCCTATTTATCATTATTAATTAATTGTTCAGAAACTAACTAATAACAATCAAATTTATGAAAACTAAACTAACGAAAGCTTGGTTTCTTTTGGGAAACCGGCTTCTATTGCTACTCATGAGAACATTTATCTTTTTATGTTGTCTTACAGTATTCAGTTTTGCTCCCAACAATCTAGTTTCCCAAAAATCCAGTATAAAAATCGATTTGGATGGAGCTATGACGGTTGACGAGGTCTTTGACCTAATCATGAGTCAGACCGACTACAATTTTATCTATGAAGTCGGGATGTTCGATGGTTATCCGACGATACCGGTGAAAAAGGGACGTATCAGTACTAACAGGCTTCTTAAAAAAAGTCTGGAACCGGGTAACCTTAATATTGTTTTGACAACGGACAACACCATAATGGTAAAAGAAGCTGGAAGGCGAAACAAGCTATCACAGATAACTGTGACAGGTACCGTTACAGATGGTGAGGGCTTTCCCTTGGTCAATGTAACAGTCCTGATAAAAGGGACTAACAAAGGGGTCACAACAGATTTCGACGGTAACTTTAGTATTACCGTACCCTATCCCGAGAATGTGCTCCAGTTTATGCATATGGGATTTGAGACCCAAGAGATCAAAGTAGGGAATCAGACCACTTTGGAGGTCGTGATGAAAGAGACGGCACAAGCGCTAGAAGAAGTGGTAATTACAGCTCAAGGGATCAAAAAATCCAAGAAGGCCCTTGGGTATGCAATTTCCCAGGTAAAGTCTGAAGAAGTGGAGCAACGTCCAGAGGCTGATTTGGCTCGGACACTTCAGGGTAAGATTGCCGGTGTGGTCATCACCCCCGCAGATGGACAGACCGGTACCGATTCTCCTATCAGGATACGGGGAAACGTTTCGATTACCGGTTCCAATAATCCGCTGATCGTAGTGAACGATGTTCCCTTTAATGGGTTGCTTAGGGACATTAACCCCAATGATATCGAGAGTATGAGTATTCTGAAAGGATTCAATGCCTCCGTACTCTATGGTAGTGAGGGTAGGAACGGAGTCATCCTGATTCAGACCAAGAGTGGTTCGGCCAAAGTGGGCCAAGCTCAGACGAAGGCAACATATTCAACTACGGTATATACCAATACGGTATCACAGTTGCCTGATTTCCAGAATACCTATTCCAATGGGGGGGAAGGAGAGTTTCAACCCACATACCTTTCCAACTGGGGACCTGCATTTTCGGAAATCGGAACAATCGATCATCCTTATGCGCCATTGAGTGATATTTTTCCACAATACGAGGGTGCGACCATGAACATAGCGGCGAAGCCCAATAATGTCCGTAACATTTTCCGCACAGGTGTAGGCACTACTC